>DATAFY010000327.1:0-4513 GCA_036257205.1 Steroidobacter sp.
CGAATAGAGCGCACGGTGAAGCATCCATCGAAGATGGGCTCGGGAAACCCCTGACCCCAGCGTCCTGCTTCGCGCAGCAGGCGTGCGACGTGAATGTTGAGGTGTTCGCCTGACAACTCCCCGTCCGAATGCACCACGCCCATGGCGTCGTCCACCGTCATCCAGCGTCGCACTTCCGCGTCGAAAGCCGTGCGGAATGGTTCAAGTCCCGACGCGGGCAACGTCAGACCCGCCGCCATTGCATGCCCGCCGAATTTCGTGATGAGTCCGGGATGGCGCGCGGCAATCGCATCGAGGACGTCGCGAATGTGTACGTGCGACACGGAACGCGCCGATCCTTTCAGCGTGCTCTCGTCCGCGCGCGCCAGCGCGATCACCGGTCGATGCACACGATCCTTTACGCGTGAGGCCACCAGGCCGACGACGCCTTGGTGCCAGGATTCATCGAACAGACACAACCCGAGCGGCAGGCAGGGATCCTCCGCGCGCATCTCTTCGATCGCGAACATCGCTTCCTGCTGCATTTGCAGCTCGAGCTCCTTGCGGTCCTGATTGAGCTGCGACAGGCGGCTCGCCAGCATTCGCGCCGTCGCGAGATCATCGGTGAGCAGACATTGGATGCCGATCGTCATGTCGTCGAGTCGCCCGGCGGCGTTGAGTCTCGGCCCCAGCTGAAAGCCCAGATCGGCTGCGGTGATATTGCCCGGACGGCGATTCGCAGACTCGAGCAGAGCCCGAATTCCGGCGCTGCAACGACCGGCGCGGATGCGGTGCAGGCCCTGATGCACAAGTACGCGGTTGTTGCGGTCGAGCGGGACGAGATCGGCCACGGTTCCCAACGCGACCAGATCAAGCAGATCAGCGACCGACGGCGTGCTCGCGCTCAGACCGCGCGCCTGCATCTCGCGCGTCAACGCCGCCATCACGTAGAACGCGACCCCGACTCCTGCAAGCGCCTTACTCGCGAACACTTCGCCTGGAATGTTCGGATTCACAATGGCGCGAGCTTCGGGCAGCGACGCGCCTGCGAGATGGTGGTCGGTGATCAGCGTTTCGATGCCGAGTGCATTGGCGGCCGCCACGCCTGCATGACTCGACACGCCGTTGTCGACGGTGATGATCAACGCCGGCTTTCGTTCGGCCGCCAGGCGCACGATCTCGGGTGTGAGACCGTAGCCGAACCTGAACCGATTCGGCACGAGAAAATCGACGTCCCGAAAACCAAGCCGTCTGAGTTGCCGCACGACGAGCGCGGTGCTCGTGGCCCCATCGGCGTCGAAGTCGCCGATCACCACGATCCTGCCGCCGCGCGCGAAATGCGCGCACAAGACCTCGACTGCCGTGCGCACGCCGCCGAGCTGACTCACAGGAATCAACTGGCTCAAACCGAGGTCGAGTTCGGCTGCGCTTGCGACCCCTCGCGCCGCGTACAGCTGCCGCAACAACGGGTGCATGTCAGGGGGCAGGCCGTCGGCGGCCGCGCCGCCCCGGCGATGAATCGTCTTGGTCATTCGGGCCAGTCCGCCAACGACCGGGCTGCGCGCCAAAACTTGAACAGCGCGCTGCGATCGACGGCGATACGCCAGCGATCGAGCACAAGTTCGAGCCGCCTGATCTGTCGCGCTCGCAAAGCTCGCTCCAGAGGAGCGAGCCACTGCGATTCGAGCCTGTCGAGGCTGTCTTCATCGAGTACCGCAAGTGCGTTGCCGGCCGCACGCCTCAGCAGGTCATCTGGAGCGATCGCACGCGTGCGCACATCCATGGCGTGCAAGCGATACACGCCGTAGAGATAGTCGTCCTCACCGAATGCTTCGGGCAACGTGCGCTGTTCGAGGGCGCCGACGGATCCTGCGCCGTGCAGCCAGAGCGCGTTGATTGGCGGCGCGCCGGCGTCTGCCCGAGCGAGGTTCACCGGGTGTTCGTGCAGCAACATCTGCAGCTCGGTCATCAGACGCTTGAGTAGGGGCGCGTCGGGCCCTGTCGGCATAGCCGCCTGCAGGCTGGACGCTGCAGCCAAGGGACTGTCAGTCAGCACCTCGAGAGGATGCTGTGCGCGAAGCAGCCATCCGCCCTCGAGCTGCGCAGCGAGTTCGAACCCCGCCGTTTCTACGTGCGATGCGACCTGGGGGGCGAGCTGCGTCAGTTCGGCTGCGCTCACCTGGTATGGAGGCTGCAGCTTCACTGCCGTCAAGTCATTCAGTCCCGCCGCCAAGTGGATCGTGCTGGCGCGCAGCCAGTAATCGCCTCGTCGACCGCTCACAGCCGCGGCAATGACGGCGGCTTCGGGGTAGCGATCGATCAATGCGCCCAACCCGAGCGCATCCAGCAGCCCGATACGCCATGGCTCCAGCCCGGCCCGGGCCGCAATCGCATTCAGCGCGCCGCGAGCTGCAAGGCGCGCGAGCGTCGGCCAGCGCTCAGCGCGGCCGGATCGCGCCTGCGCCAAATCTGGCGCGAGCTGCGGAGCAACAAGAGTGATGGAGCGAGCGTTAGGCATGCGTGGGACCTGGTACGGTATCGTATCGAAATGAAAATGACGGACGACAGAACCGCGGGCGCGTTGCTCGTACGTTCATACTCCCCCGGTGAACTGCGCATCGGTGAGGAAGTGCTCCGACGCAGTTGTGTATTGCGCGCCGATCAGCTGGTGAGCGACTGGCGGCCGCAGGTGATCGAGGAACTGACGCTCGCTGACTTCGATGCAGTGTTGGCGCTCGAGCCGGAGATCGTCGTGCTCGGGACAGGAGAGCGGCAGCAGTTCCCCCCGACTGAGCTCATGGCGACGATGCTGTCGCGGGGGATTGGTCTCGAGATCATGGCGACCGACGCCGCCTGCCGCACATACAACGTCCTGGTGAGCGAGGATCGACGAGTCGTCGCGGCCTTGATGCTTTAGAACGCGATAATAGATGAATTGAGTGGACGGACGCTGAACGCGCGAGCGATGTCGCTCGCCACCCGCTTGTGCTTGTCAAATTCGCGGCGCTCCCGGTCTGACGACCGGGAGAAAGCGCGGGGGACCGAAGTTCGTTCGACCAACTCGTCTGTGCGCACCCTGATGAAGAGCATTCGCAAGACGACCTCTTCTTCTTCTTCTGATTTTGTTCTTCTTCTTTTTGGGTTTTGTTCTTTTTCGCGCTGTTTCCTCGAATCCCCCTCCGCCCCCACGCCTTCTCGCGGTCGCCAGACTTGAAGAACCCATCGGCAACACGCGCCGGAGATTCAGCGCGGCTCAAACGAGCGCGTCCCGATTGTTCTTGTGTGTTCTCCACTGTCGCCATGCCGCGACATGGGAGCGGATGTTAGACACACGGTTGAGAGAAGTGCAACTACTGCGAGCGGCTTTTTGCCGATCCAATGACGATGCAACGATCAGGCCAGCGGCTTGCATCCGAAGTCTGCGCGACTGCATGCACAGCGCCGATCAGCGCTTCGGCAGGAACGTGAGCGGATTGTTCGGCTGCCCCTTCACACGAATCTCAAAATACAGCATCGGCTCTCCCTTCGGCCCCGACCCCATCGTGGCGATGCGTTGTCCGGCTGCAACTGCATCGCCCTCTCGGATCGACACGGACTGCGTATGTCCGTATGCGCTCAGGTAAGTCTCGTTGTGTTTGATGATGACCAACTGTCCATACCCGAGCAGGCCAGAGCCCTTGTATACGACGCGTCCGGCGCCCGCGGCTCGTATCTCCTGGCCCAATCGACCGCCGATCGTCAGACCCTGCCCGCCATTCGGACGAGTGGTCAGCCTGGCCGCACCGCCGCTCACAGGCCACTGCCAGCGCACAGATGACGCGGAAGAGGCGGTCTTCGGCGAGACCGCTGTGGCTCGGGCGACCGCTGGGGCTCGGGCGTTCACAGGCGCAGGCCGTGCCGCGGGTCGTCCCGGCGGGGGATAGAGTCTGAGGGTCTGCCCCGGATGAATGACGTAACCGCGCCCAATCCCATTCCAGCGCGCAAGATCGCGATACTCCACTCGGTGCCGCCACGCGACCGAGTACAGCGTGTCGCCGCGCTTCACCGTGTAGGTCGTAGGTCGTTGGGCCGTCGAAGCGCAGGCGCTCAGAACGAGCGCCAGGGCGGCGAGTGCAATTTGGCGCGCCCGCGCCAGATCCGTCATGGCCACGGCTTCCGAATCTCGGCTTCGCTTGAGGCGCAATCGCCATCAGGTGATTCTGTCATGGCCACGATGAAACAATCTCCCTCATGGCGGTCGGCGCGCGCAATACTGAACGAGCCTTGCTGCGCCCTGCTTGCGTTGCGCTCCTGCGGGCCTGGCGACGAATCAGCGACCCGTTCAGGCCGTCCCTTTCAGCAGCGGAACGAAACTCACTGCGCCAAGCGTCTCGGTCTGCAGATCATCGCCGCGGCGGGTGATGCGCACGAGCTGCTGGCGGCCTTCAGGACCCACAGGCGCGATGAGACGCCCGCCCTGCGCGAGTTGCTGGAACAGGACTTCGGGAATGGCGAGCGGCGCCGCCGCCATCAGAATGGCGTCGTAGGGGGCGTG
>DATAFY010000349.1:0-1780 GCA_036257205.1 Steroidobacter sp.
CGCGCCCGCAACCGCTCCGCCGTTGTAGAACGTCAAGGCATCCGCTCGCGCCAGACAAACGCACAGAGCTTCGAAGTCGGCATCGCAAAGCAGAGCCTCCTGCGCCTCGAAACGGCGGGTGACGATGAGCATGTGGTGAGGAATCAAGGCAAACTTGTTCAGCAGCGCGACATGAGTCCGCGAAATGTCCGCTACAAACAGATGCGGATCGAACGGTAGAAAGGGATTCGACGCGGCGGCGCCCCGCGCTCGGCGTCGGTCGAGCCGCAGGCGCCCGAGCGGCGAAAGTTGGCGAACAAGGAAGCGCACACCGCCTTCTTCGATCACGTGCAGCTCGCTCTCGATCGGCTGCAAGGCGCCGCAGGCCAGTGCATGCTGCGTGGCACGCTGCAATGCGGACCCCAGAACGCGGCCTTCGAGCATCGGCTTCATGGTGTCCATCGCGGGGTCTATTCTATGCACACCGTCGCGAGCCACCGTCGGTGAATGCTGTGCAACTCATCATCGTCAAGATCGACAAGCCGGACGCCGCCAACTTCATTCTCGGCCAGACGCATTTCATCAAGACGGTCGAGGACATTCACGAAGCGCTGGTCGGCGCGGTGCCAGGAATCAAGTTCGGGCTCGCATTCTGCGAGGCCTCGGGCAAGTGCCTGGTGCGTCGGTCGGGCACTGACTCCCAGCTCGAGCAGCTTGCGTGCAGCAATGCGCTGGCCATCGGGGCCGGTCACAGCTTCATCGTGTTCCTGGGTGATGGCTACTACCCTATCAACGTGCTGAACACGATCAAGGGCGTGCCGGAGGTGTGCCGCATCTTCTGCGCCACGGCCAATCCGACCGAAGTCGTGGTTGGGGAGACCGAGCAGGGTCGCGGCATTCTCGGCGTGATCGATGGCTTTCGCCCGCAGGGCATCGAGGAGGCCGGCGACATCGAATGGCGCCGCGATCTGTTGCGAAAGATCGGCTACAAGCTCTGAGCTCGACACGTCTTCGCGCTGTGGCTACCGCTTCGGCTCCGGCGGCAGCGCCGTCTCCCACCGCGAGTATGCAGGTAGTCTGCCCGCGAGCAGCATGACGATCGCGATGAACCCGGCCGCAAGGCCGAGCGCAACGATCACGTCGAGCCACCGCTCGAAGGGGCGATCGTCCGGCACCAACGCCGGCACCACGATCAGGTATTTGTTCAGCCAGATCCCCGCGTTGATAGCGGCGGCGATGACGCACATCGCCGCCAGCGAGCGCTTCACTGCGGCGAAGATGAGCGCTGCAAAGGGCAGGAAGAAACAGCCCGTCATCATGCTCCAGTAATAAGGAGCGTAGTGCCCGTACATCTGCCGCCACACCGGCTCGAACTCGCGCGGCATGTTGCCGAACCAGATCACGAAGAACTGCGCCCAGTAGAAGTACAGCCACATGAGAGTGAATGCGGTGAGCAGCATGCCGAGGCTGCGGATCTGATCCGGCCCGAAATGGGGGCGACCCAGCAAGGCCGGAAACAGGATCAGCGCGGCAGTGCCCGCGAACAGGTTGCCGAACCAGAAATAAATCGGAAAGACCGTGCTGTGCCAGTGCGGGATCAGCATCATGCCGAAATCCCAGGCAAAGAACGTATTGCAAATCACAAAGGCGAGGATCACCCAGGGCGACAGCAGATACAGTTGCCGCTCGATCGTCTGCGGGTCGTCTTCGCCCGCTCGAGCCGCGGGTAGATCCGGCTTCAGGCTCTTGATCAGGTAAACGACGCTCAGGCCATAAAAGAGCAGCAGGCCGAGGAGATTGC
>DATAFY010000375.1:0-3584 GCA_036257205.1 Steroidobacter sp.
GACGGCGCGGGCGAAGATTCGCCGTTGGAAACCCGAGCTTGCGCCCGAGATTTGCGCCGCGCACCACTTTGCCGGTCATGCGGTAGGGCCGACCCAGCAATTTGGCCGCCCGGGCCATATCGCCGACCTCCAGCGCAGCACGAACCAGCGAGCTACTGACGCGCTCGCCCTCCATCTCAAAGGGCGGCACTTCCGTCACTTCGAAACCGAAGCGCCGGCCAAAGGCGCGCAGCGTGTCGACGCTGCCGCCATGATCGCGCGCGAAGCGGAAATCGTGTCCCACGACGACGTGCCGAACGCCAAGCGCGCCCACCAGCACGTTCTCGATAAACTGTTCGGACGACTGCGATCGGATGCGCTCGTCAAAGCGCAGGCAGACGAAACGATCGACGCCATAGTGCGCGAGCGCTTCAAATTTCTCGCGAAAACGCGTCAGGCGAGCCGGCGGCGCCAGCTTAGCCAAGTATTCACGAGGCGTCGGCTCGAACGACAGGACGGCGGCAGGCAGATCGTAGCGTCGACCGAGCTCGCGCAAGACCCGGATCATCTCCTGATGCCCCCGGTGTATGCCGTCGAAGGCGCCGATCGTCAGTACGCAACCTCGATGCCTCGCCCGAAGGTTATGTAGGCCCCGAACGAGCTTCATCGCGGCGGCGCGCTCCCAATTCACAAGACCGAAGGGCGGGCATTATAGGCGACGAACGCGACGCCTCGACGCTGATTGAGGTTATGCAGCGGCCGGAGCCAGCACCCGGAAATGCCTGACGCGCACGCCCAGCGCGAACAGGACGGCGAAGTACAGCAGCGCTCCCCCACCGACTAGCGCCGCAAGCCATCTCACGCGGTGGGCCACGGAAGCATCGATCCATGACGACAGATCGCCGGCGAACCACCACAGGCCGGCGCCCATCGCTGCGCTTGCGCAGACGATGCGGATGATCAGGGAGCGCATATCAGCATCCGGCAGCATCACGCGGCTCTCCCGCAGCCCGAGGTACAGCATTGCCGCGTTGCCGAGCGCGCCAACCCCGTTCGTGAGCGCGAGCAACGCGTGGGCGCCGGGCGCTTCCAGCCGTCCGGTCCCCGCCAGGGCCGCGAGCACCAGCACGTTGAGGCCCATCGTGAGGCCCAGGGCGCGCATCGCCAGCCTAACCGGCCCCTTTGTGTCCTGGCGAGCGTAATAGCCTGGCGCAAGCACCTTGATAAGGCTCCAGCCGAGCAATGCGAAGGAGAACGCCATCAGAGCCAGACGCGTCATCTCAACGTCGATCGGCCGGAATGCGCCGTGGTGATAGATCGCCACGGTCAAAGGACCGGCTAACGCAAAGAGGGCGATCGAGGCCGGGATGACGATCAGACACACCAGCCGCATCGCCCAGGACAACGTGGCCGAGAATTCGGCGGGCGCTTCGCGCGCGTGGTGCGCCGAGAGACTTGGCAAAATCACCGTGGCGAGTGCGATGCTGAATACGCCCAGCGGGAACTCCACTAGGCGATCTGCAAAATAAAGCCAGGTCATGCTGCCGTCCGCGAGCAGTGAGGCGATGCCTGTGCTCAGCATCACGCTCAACTGACCCATCGAGGAGCCGACGATCGCAGGGCCCATCAACCTGGCGATGCGCTGGACGGCCTCATGCCGTAAATTCCAGCGCGGCCGGCGCGCGACGCCTAGCCGCAGCAACGGCGGGATTTGTATGAGCACCTGGATCACGCCGCCAACGAACACGCCGACCGCTAGCGCGAGCGCCGGCCGATCGAAATACCGCGACAAGAACGCCGCGAACACGATCATCACCACATTCAACACAACGGACGTGAACGCCGGCAGCGCAAATCGCTGATAGGCGTTGAGGACGCCCCCCGCGAGCGCCGTGAGCGACACGAACAGCAGGTATGGGAACGTCCATCGCAGCATCTCGACGGCGAGCGCAAACTGACCCTGCTCCTTGGCCGCAAAGCCCGGCGCGCTGATCAGCACGATGATCGGCGCTGCAACGACCCCAAGCAGCGACAGCACGGCCAGAACGCCGCCGAGCGCGCCCGCGACGCAATCAACCAGCTCGCGGACCTCCGCGGTTGTGCGGCGAGTCCGATACTCGGCGATGACCGGCACGAAGGCCTGTGAAAAGGCGCCTTCCGCAAACAAGCGACGCAGAAGGTTCGGAATCTGGTTGGCGAGGACGAAGACCTCCAACGCGACGGCCGGCACCATCGTCGCGTACACCACGTCGCGAGCGAGCCCGCTGATGCGCGACAGAAGCGTCAATGAACCCACAACCATGGTGCTACGGAAGAATCCGCGACTCATGGGCCACCTGACAGGGGATGGAGGACGTGCATGCGGGGCCGGATCTTACGAGAAGCAGGCAGCCCTTGCGGCGTTTCCGTGCTCACGGTTGCGCTTGGCCATGGGCGAGTTAGTCGGGGGGCATTTTCGGCGGATGGCGTGCGGGAATCCTTAATTTCTGGCCCAACCGCCCCGCGCCAACAGCCAACCGCTTGCCTTAACGCGCCTTGATGGGCAGAATTCGCGCCTCTTTTTTGGAGCTCTCCGTCCGTGGCCAACATCAAGTCCGCTGAAAAGCGCGCCCGACAGACCGTCAAGCGCCGCGCCCGCAACATGGCCGGCCGCTCTAAGCTGCGCACTGCAATCAAGAACGTAGTGAACGCCGTGAACGCCGGCAACAAGGAAGAAGCCGTCACTAACCTGAAAATCGCCGGCCCGATCATTGATTCAGCCGCAACGAAAGGCCTGATTCACCGCAACAAGGCCTCCCGCCACAAGAGCCATCTGAACGCGCGCGTTAAGGAGATGGCGACCGCGGGCTGATCAGCGACATCGCTGCCAAGACACAAAAAAGCCGGGCTCTGCCCGGCTTTTTTTTAGCCCCACTGCCCACAGCCATTCATCACTGATCGAGCCCTTGATCGGCAGCAGCGATCTCCTCCAAGCGTCCCATGACGGCGTGAACCAGCTGCTCCGTACCCTGTCGGGCCAGACCCGAAATGCGACAGACCGGCCCCTTCCAGCGCAGCCGGCGGACGATCTCCTTGCAGCGTTTCTCGGCCTCATCGGCCGGAAGCAGATCGACCTTGTTGAGCACGAGCCAGCGCTCTTTCGCGGCCAGCTCCGCGCTGAATTTCTTGAGTTCCTGCACGATCGCGCGCGCGTCCTTGACGGGGTCGGCGGCTGGATCGGGCGGCGCGATGTCGATCAGGTGCAACAGCACACGCGTGCGCTGCAGATGCTTGAGAAAGCGGATTCCGAGGCCCGCGCCATCAGCTGCACCCTCGATCAGGCCAGGGATGTCCGCCATCACGAAGCTGCGGTGGAGGCCGACGTCGACGACCCCCAAATTCGGGTGCAGCGTCGTGAACGGGTAGTCCGCAACCTTCGGCTTTGCAGCCGAAACTGCCCGGATCAGCGTGGACTTACCCGCATTCGGCAGGCCCAACAAGCCCACGTCCGCCATCACCTTGAGCTCGAGTCGCAGGTCGCGCTTTTCTCCGGCAAGTCCAGGCATAGACTTGCGCGGCGTGCGGTTCGTGCTGCTCTTGAAACGCGTATTGCCCCAGCCCCCCTT
>DATAFY010000388.1:0-5317 GCA_036257205.1 Steroidobacter sp.
CGGCGCGATCAACGCAAATCACGCCCTGCTCGCAAAGCACTCGGGCTATCGAGCCATCTACCTCTCCGGCGGGGGCGTGGCGGCAGGTTCGCTGGGCATGCCGGACCTCGGCATCAATACACTGGACGATGTGTTGATCGATGTCCGTCGCATCACCGATGTGTGCGATGTGCCTTTGCTGGTCGACATCGACACTGGCTTCGGGCCGAGCGCATTCAATATCGCGCGCACGGTCAAGAGCCTGATCAAGTTCGGCGCGGCGGCCTGCCACATCGAAGACCAGGTCGGGGCAAAGCGCTGTGGTCATCGCCCCGGAAAGGAAATCGTCTCATTGCACGAAATGGCCGATCGTGTGAAGGCGGCCGCGGATGCTAGAACGGATTCCGCCTTCTTTCTGATCGCACGCACTGACGCGATTGCTGTACAAGGGGTGGATGCGGCCATTGAGCGGGCATTGGCCTGCGTGGAGGCGGGCGCCGACGGCATCTTCGCGGAAGCGGCGCCTGATCTCGCCGCCTATCGCCGCTTTGTCGATGCGGTGAAGGTCCCTGTGCTCGCCAACATCACTGAATTCGGCAGGACGCCCTTGTTCACCATCGATGAGCTTCGCAGCGTCGGCATAGCGATGGCTCTGTATCCGCTCAGCGCGTTTCGCGCGATGAACAAGGCGGCCGAAACGGTCTACACGGCGATTCGACGCGACGGACACCAACACGGCGTCATCGATATGATGCAGACGCGCGAGGAGCTTTACGAGCGCATCGGCTATCACGCCTACGAGCAGCGTCTGGATGCCCTGTTCGCCGCCCGCAAGTGAGTCGAATTACAACCATCCAGCAGGAGACTGTGCATGACTGACGCCCCTACGCCCGGTTTCAAGCCGAAGAAATCCGTCGCTCTTTCGGGGACGGTCGCCGGCAACACCGCCCTGTGCACCGTCGGCCGCACTGGCAACGATCTGCACTATCGAGGCTATGACATTCTCGACGTAGCCGCGGTTTGTGAGTTCGAAGAGATCGCGCACCTTCTCGTTCACGGCAAGCTGCCGAATGCGGCGGAGCTCGCGGATTACAAATCGAAGCTGCAATCGCTGCGCGGCGTGCCCGCAGCGGTCAAGGCGGTTCTCGAACAATTGCCGCCGTCCGCACATCCGATGGACGTGATGCGCACGGGGGTGTCTGCACTGGGCTGCGTAGCGCCGGAAAAAGAGGATCACAACGCGCCGGCAGCGCGCGACATCGCCGATAAGCTCATGGCTTCGCTTGGATCGATGTTGCTGTACTGGCATCACTATAGTCGCAACGGCAAGCGCATCGACGTAGAGAGCGAAGAAGACTCGATCGGCGGTCACTTTCTGCACCTGCTGCATGGCAAGCGTCCGAGCAAGCTCTGGGTGCGCAGCATGCACACCTCGTTGAATCTGTACGCCGAGCATGAGTTCAACGCATCGACGTTCACCGCACGCGTGATCGCCGGTACCGGCAGCGATATGCATTCCGCCCTCGCGGGCGCCATCGGCGCACTGCGCGGCCCGAAGCACGGCGGCGCCAACGAGGTCGCCTTTGAAATCCAGAAGCGTTATGACGCGCCCGATCAGGCGGAGGCCGACATCCGCTCGCGCGTGGAACGCAAAGAAGTCGTCATCGGGTTCGGCCATCCCGTCTATACCGTGAGCGATCCGCGCAACAAGGTGATCAAGGAGGTTGCGCGCGAGCTGTCCGCGTCCGCGAACAACATGAAGATGTTCAACATCGCCGAACGCCTCGAAAGCGTGATGTGGGAAGTAAAAAAGATGTTCCCGAACCTCGACTGGTTCAGCGCGGTCAGCTACCACATGATGGGGGTGCCGACCGCCATGTTCACTCCGCTGTTTGTGATCGCACGCACGAGCGGCTGGAGCGCGCACGTGATCGAACAACGCATCGACGGCAAGATCATCCGCCCGAGCGCTAGTTACGTGGGTCCCAAAAATTTGAAATTCACGCCCGTGGATCAGCGCAAGTAAGCCGTTCATGAACACTGCACATCGCAAACCGCTGCCGGGCGCAGCGGTGGACCATTTCGACGCGCGCGCCGCCGTCGACGCCGTCCAGCCGGGCGCCTACGACAAGCTCCCTTACACCTCGCGGGTGCTGGCTGAGAATCTCGTGCGCCGCTGCGATCCGGCGACGCTGACCGATTCGCTCAGGCAGCTGATTGAGCGTCGGCGCGACATGGACTTCCCGTGGCATCCGGCGCGCGTGGTGTGCCACGACATTCTTGGCCAGACCGCATTCGTCGATCTCGCTGGCCTACGCGACGCCATGGCCGCCAAGGGCGTCGACCCCTCGAAAGTCAATCCCGTGGTGCCGGTGCAGCTGATCGTGGATCACTCTCTGGCGGTGGAATACGGCGGCTTTGACAAGGACGCCTTTGCGAAGAACCGCGCGATTGAGGATCGTCGCAATGAGGATCGCTTCCACTTCATCGAGTGGACCAAGAAGGCCTTCAACAATGTCGATGTGATTCCCGCGGGCAACGGCATCATGCACCAGATCAACCTGGAGAGGATGTCTACGGTCATCCACGTCAAGGACGGCGTCGCGTTTCCTGACACGCTAGTCGGCACCGACAGCCACACTCCGCACGTTGATGCGCTCGGCGTGATGGCAATCGGCGTCGGCGGCCTGGAAGCCGAGAACGTGATGCTGGGCCGTGCCTCGTGGATGCGCCTGCCGGACATCGTCGGCGTGGAGCTGTCCGGCAAGCCCAAGCCGGGCATCACCGCGACCGACGTCGTGCTGGCGCTGACCGAGTTCCTGCGCAAGGAAAAAGTCGTCGGCGCCTACCTGGAGTTCTACGGCCATGGCGTCTCGGCGCTCACGCTCGGCGATCGCGCCACTATCTCCAACATGGCGCCCGAGTACGGCGCCACGGCGGCGATGTTCTTCATCGATCAGCAAACCATCGAATACCTCAAGCTCACCGGTCGCGAAGAGGCGCAGGTCAGGCTGGTCGAGATCTATGCGAAGCACACCGGTTTGTGGGCCGACGCGCTGAAGACGGCTGAATACGAGCGTGTGCTCAAGTTCGATCTGTCCTGCGTCGTTCGCAACATGGCGGGGCCGTCGAATCCGCACAAGCGCCTGCCGACTTCTGCGTTGGCCGAGCGCGGCATCGCCGGCAAGTGGGAAAGCACGCCCGGTCAGTTGCCCGACGGCGCAGTGATCATCGCCTCCATCACCTCGTGCACGAACACCAGCAACCCGCGCAACGTCATCGCAGCGGGGCTGCTGGCGCGCAACGCCAACGCGCGCGGACTGACGCGCAAGCCTTGGGTGAAGACCTCGCTGGCGCCCGGCTCCAAGGCTGTGCAGCTGTATCTGGAAGAAGCAAAGCTGCTGCCGGAACTGGAGAAGCTCGGTTTCGGGATCGTCGCTTTCGCGTGCACGACATGCAACGGCATGAGCGGGGCTCTTGACCCGAAGATCCAGCAGGAAATCATCGACCGCGATTTGTATGCGACGGCCGTTCTCTCCGGCAATCGCAACTTCGACGGCCGCATTCATCCTTACGCGCAGCAGGCATTCCTGGCTTCCCCGCCGCTCGTCATCGCTTACGCCATCGCCGGCACGATTCGCTTCGACATCGAAAAGGATGTGCTCGGGTTGGACCAGAATGGCAAGCCCGTCACACTGAAGGACATCTGGCCCTGCGATGAAGAAATCGACGGCATTGTCGAGAAGAGCGTGAAGCCCGAGCACTTCCGCAAGGTGTACGAGCCGATGTTCGCGTTCAAGGCGAGCACGCAGAACGTGAGCCCCTTGTACGACTGGCGCCCCCAGAGCACGTATATCCGTCGTCCGCCGTACTGGGATACGCAAGGGCAGGGCGCTTTGGCTGCGCGCGAGCGCACGCTCAAAGGCATGCGTCCGCTGGCCGTCTTGGGCGACAACATCACCACGGACCACCTCTCGCCCTCCAACGCGATCCTCCCGGACAGCGCCGCAGGCGAGTACTTGAAGAAGATGGGTGTGCCGCAAGAGGACTACAATTCTTACGCTACGCATCGGGGCGACCACTTGACCGCCCAGCGCGCCACTTTCGCCAACCCCACGCTCGTGAACGAGATGGCGTCCGTCGAAGGCCAAGTGAAGAAAGGGTCGCTGACGCGCCTCGAACCCGAAGGCAAGCTGATGCGGATGTGGGAAGCCATTGAAACCTACATGGAGCGTCAGCAGCCGCTGATCGTCATCGCGGGCGCCGATTATGGCCAGGGCTCATCGCGCGATTGGGCCGCCAAGGGCGTACGTCTCGCCGGCGTCGAGGCGATCGTCGCCGAGGGTTTCGAGCGCATCCACCGCACGAATCTCATCGGCATGGGCGTGTTGCCGCTGCAGTTCATGCCAGGCCAGAACCGCACGATCTTCGGCATCGACGGCTCTGAAACTTACGATGTGCTCGGCACGCTTACGCCCCGTGCAATCTTGACGCTGATCGTCCACCGCAAAAACGGCGAGAAGGTGGAAGCATCCGTGACCTGCCGTCTGGACACTGCCGAAGAAGCGTCGATCTACGAGGCGGGCGGTGTGTTGCAGCGCTTCGCGCAGGACTTTCTTGAATCCTCAACCCGGGCGGCGTAGGCGTGCTTTGGGGTTAAAGAAGCTCTGCTGCGGCTTTACCCGGACGCGGCAGGAATACAGACGCCGAAGACCCAAGGGCGATCGAAAATGCGCAGGTCGTCGGACCAGCGACCCGCGGTCGCCTTGTTCTCTAAGGACCCACAAGATGGCTCAAGCAGCCCAGATCAAAGTTCCCGCGCTCTACATGCGCGGCGGCACCAGCAAAGGTGTGTTCTTCCGCCTGCAGGACCTGCCCGAGCGCTGCCAGCAACCCGGCGAGGCGCGCGATAAATTCTTGCTGCGCGTGATCGGCAGCCCCGATCCCTATGGCAAGCAGATGGACGGAATGGGCGGCGCGACCTCCAGCACCAGCAAGACCGTTATCCTCTGCAGGAGCAGCACGCCCGATCACGACGTCGACTACATATTCGGGCAGATCTCGATCGACAAGGCCTTTGTCGATTGGAGCGGCAACTGCGGCAATCTGTCTGCGGCCGTGGGTCCGTGTGCGATCAGCACGGGCTTGATCGATCCAAGCAGAATTCCGCGCAACGGTTCCGTCGCGGTTCGTATCTGGCAGGCCAACATCGGCAAGACCATCATCGCGCACGTGCCGATCACGAACGGCGCCGTGCAGGAGACGGGCCACTTCGAACTCGACGGCGTCACATTCCCTGCCGCCGAAGTGCAGCTTGAGTTCATGGATCCCGCCGCCG
>DATAFY010000445.1:0-6822 GCA_036257205.1 Steroidobacter sp.
TCGGCCGCCGACCGATTGATCACATAAATAGCCAACCCGAGGGCGACGCCGAGCGCGATGGCGAGCGCCGCAAGGGCGATGCGTCCGGGCGCCTGGCGCATCGGCGCGATCACTGCGGCCTCGATAATGAGGCGGGCGGGAACGCCGAAGCGCAGGCGGAAATTCATGCAAGCCTTGCTGCGTGTGCGCGACCGATCATCCTGGCGTCAGTCCTGCGCGCGTGAGGCGTAAGACGCGATCGGCCGTTGCGGCGGCGACGCCCGAATGGGTCGCCAGAATCCCACCTGCTCCATCGCGCTTGAGCTGACTGCGCAGCAATTCGAGCGCCGCTGCAGCGGAATCGGCGTCCAGATTGCCCGTCGGCTCATCTGCCAGAACCAGCCTGGGTCGATGCACGAGCGCTCGCGCCACCGCGACGCGTTGCATCTCGCCGCCCGAAAGCTCGCGCGGCGCGGCGTGGAGCCGCTCGCTCATGCCCAATGCTGCCAGCAGTTCGCGAACGCGATCGCCCGCCTCGATCCCGTTGAGCGCGAGCGGCAGCGCAATATTTTTCTCCACGCTGAGGTGCGGGAGCAGATGAAAGGCCTGAAAGACGAAGCCCATCTTCGCGCGCCGCAGCCGGGTGCGCGCAGCGTCGTCGAGCTCCACAAGATTGCAGCCGTCGAATTCGATTCGCCCGGCGTCGGGCAAATCAAGCCCGGCAATGAGATTCAGCAGCGTCGATTTACCCGAACCGGACTCGCCCATGATGGCGACGTATTCGCCAGCCTCCAGCTGCAGGCGCAACTCGCGCAGCACCTGACGCGGCGGCGATCCGGGAAAGGATTTAGAGACGTTCTCAACGTGCAGCATCGCCGCGCCAGTGTACCCGGCGGGGGCGGTTCAAAAGCCGATAATGACGCCCAGCGACGCTGCGTACTGTAGGAAAGCATCGGATTTCACTCGAATGCGGCAGGTTGCGCCGCCAGAGGAGACGCAAAAGACGTCGCCGCTGCTGTCGAATAGGGTGACGAACGCGCGCGCATCGAAGCGTACGCCGATGTGGTCAGTAATCGGGACTCGCACGCCGCCCGCCGCCGAGAACGCAAAGTTGGTTTCATCGTCCAGTCCGCTCTGATCCGGACTGAACAACGCCGCCCCAACCGTCAGCCCGAAGTAGGGGATTGCGTACTTGGCTTCTGGATTGCTCACGATACCGCCGAGCTGCAGATACTGCACGTCCATGTCGATATTGTCGGCGCCCTCTAGCTGCGTGCTCTGACGCGTGTACAGGAACTCGTAGTGACGCCAGTAATCGTCGGCGATATTGAAGATCACGCCGAAAGCGGCGTCGGCGTCGAGATCGCGGTCGGTTCCGTCCAGCGGATCTTCGAATTCGCCGCCGAACATGTAGCCGACTAAGGGCGTAATCTCGAAAGCGTTGTGCGCAGGCTCATTGTCCGCCGCGAGGACGGGCGAGCCCAGCAGCAGCGCGGCGGCTGTAAGCGGCCAGGCGCGCCGCGCCCTCCCCTTCGACTTCGGCTTCTCCACTGAACGATTCATGCTCGCGACTCCTGCGCAGGCTCTGCGCCGGCGGCTACGTTAACATGTCGCATTCCGATTACGCGGACCGCGATCATGTATCCGCGAAGATACGCCCAAAACCAATCTCTCTCAGCATCGGCGACCGGTCAGCCGCTTTCTTGAAACATGTAAGCCGATGAGGTGGTCCGGTTTTTTTATTGCAGCGCTCTTCGCTGCGCTCACCGTGGGCATGTGGGCGTATTTCAATCGTCCAACCATCGAGCCGCCCTGGCCGAATCGCGTACAAGGGATGGCATTCTCACCTTTCTACTCGGGTCAGGATCCCGTTTATCAGGTGTTGCCGAGCGAGGCGCAGATCGAGGCTGATCTTGCGCTCCTAGCGGACAAGGCGATCGCGGTGCGCACGTACTCTTCGCTCAAGTCGCTCGCACGCGTGCCGCAGATCGCCGCCAAACATCGACTGAAAGTGGCCCTCGGCGCCTGGGTCGACCGCGACCTCGTCGTGAATGAAAGCGAGGTTCAGGCTGCTATCGATCTAGCCAAAGCGCACGACAACGTCATTCGCGTGATTCTCGGGAACGAGGCGATTCTGCGCGGCGACCTCTCGATCGCGGAACTCGCCGCTCATCTTGATCGCGCGCGCGCTGAACTCGAGCAACCGGTGAGCACGGCCGAGCCCTGGCATGTGTGGCTTTCGAACCCCGAGCTCGCGGACCATGTCGATTTCATCACTGTGCATCTATTGCCGTACTGGGAAGGAACGCATGTTGAGAAAGCGATCGACTACATCCACATGCGCATGGATCAGCTTGAAAGACGCTTTCCCGACAAGCCCATCGTCATCGGGGAAGTCGGTTGGCCCTCCGACGGGCGCACTCGCGAAGCGGCCGTCGCTTCGACGAGCAACGAAGCCTCGTTCCTCAGGCGCTTTCTGGCGCGTGCAAGGGACGAGGGCTACGTCTATTACCTCATGGAAGCCTTCGATCAGCCCTGGAAGGCGCGGTACGAGGGCGCGGTCGGCGCGTATTGGGGCGTGTACGACGTGGAACGTCAGCCGAAGTTTGCCTTCGTCGATCCGATCGTACGCATCCCTGAATGGCAAGTCCTCGCCGCCGTTTCAATCATCATCGCCGGAGTGCTGCTGGCCGTCTTCTACGCTCATAGCCTCGCGCTCGGCACGCGCGGACGCAGCCTACTCGCACTGGTCGCGTATGCGACGGCCGCCGCTGCCGTGTGGGTTGTGTACGACTACTCGCAGAAGTACCTCACGTTTTCGAGCATCCTCGTAGGCGCCGTACTCGCAGTTGGAATGCTCGGCGTCATCGCTCTGTTGCTTGCAGAGGCGCTCGAATGGGCGGAGGCGCGGTGGGCGAAGTCAGGCAGACGCGCTTTCATGAGCGAGCGCGCAGTGCAGCACTTGACGCCGATGGCGTCGATTCACGTCGCTGCGTACGATGAACCAGCGCAAATGTTGATCGAGACGCTCGAGGCCCTTTCGCGTCTAGATTATCCGCATTACGAAGTGATCGTGATCGACAACAACACCAGGGATGAAGCCGTGTGGCGGCCGGTCGAGGCGCACTGCAGGCGGCTTGGCGAACGCTTCAGATTTTTCCATGTCGCGCCCCTGGCCGGATTTAAGGCAGGCGCGCTGAACTATGCGCTCGAAAAGACCTCTCCCGAAGCACGGGTCATCGCGGTAATCGACAGCGACTACCAGGTCGAGCCGCAGTGGCTGCGCGATCTGATCCCCGCGTTCGAGGACGCCAAAGTCGCAGTCGTTCAGGCCCCACAGGACTACCGCGATGCGAACGAGAGTCTCTTCAAAGCGATGTGCTGCGCCGAGTACCGCGGCTTCTTTCACATCGGCATGATCACTCGCAATGAGCGCAACGCCATCATTCAACACGGCACGATGACGCTCGTGCGGCGCTCGGCGCTCGAACGCGCGGGGGGTTGGGCGGAGTGGTCGATCACGGAGGATGCAGAGCTGGGCCTGCGGTTGTTGGAGCATGGGTACGAAACCCATTATATCCCGCACAGTTATGGGCGCGGCCTGATCCCGACGACGTTCCAGCATTATAAAAAGCAGCGTTTTCGCTGGGCTTACGGCGCTGTGCAGATCCTGCGCGTGCACACGCAAGCATTGCTCTCGCGCGATGCGCGGCTCACGGCGGGGCAGCGTTATCACTTCATCGCCGGCTGGCTGCCGTGGCTCGCCGACGGCGTGAATCTGCTGTTCAACCTCGCCGCGATCGCATGGTCGGCGGCGATGATTGCGGCGCCGCACAGACTGGATCCGCCGCTCGTGATGTTCTCGGTCCTGCCGCTTGCGTTGTTCACGTTCAAGCTCGCCAAGCTCGCTCACTTGTACACATCGCGCATCGGCGCAAACATTCGCCAGACGCTCGCCGCCGCACTTGCGGGACTGGCGTTGTCGCACACGATCGGCGTGGCCGTCGTGAAAGGCTGTTTTACTCGCAACGAACCCTTCTTTCGTACGCCGAAGCTTGCGCGGACGGATGCTCTACGGACGGCGCTCGCACCCGCCGTGCAGGAGACGCTGATGCTGCTGGCGTTGCTGCTCGCGGCGATCGGGCTCACCCGGCAGGTCACGGTCGGCGAGCGCCTGATGATCGGCGTTCCCGAGGAATTGAGAGGACCCGACCTGTCCATGTGGGTGGCCGTGCTTTTGATACAAGCGATTCCGTACGCTGCGGCGCTGCTTGTGTCGGTAATCAGCGCGGCGGCCTTGCCCGCGCGCTGGCTCGGCCGACCGATGGCGTTCCTGCGGCCTGCACGCGCCGTCAGATCGCAATTTTAGACTTCGCGATGGCGCGCGATGGATAGGCGGATTTGGGGTCCGTCTTTTTCCGCAACGGCCCGACGTACGGAGGACTATTCGCGACCGCCGTTTGCTCCAACGGATTGAAAAAAAGGCAGTTGGCGATTGCCTTAGACCGGACGTACGATGCTCGCAAGACCGGGGGGTTGTCGGCATGGACAGCCTGTACTGCCCAGAGGCAGGGACGCGCAATCGGGGTACGCGCCATGAAAATTCTCATCGTCGATGACCACCCGTTGTTTCGCGCCGGCTGTCAGGCGGTGATCGAGAAGAGCCAGCTCGATGCGGGCGTGCTGAGCGTCGCGTCGGTTTCGGAGGCGCTCGAAGCGCTGCAAGCAGATCACGAGATTGCTTTGGTGCTGCTCGATGTGCACTTGCGCGACGATGACGGCTTCAACGCCTTGAAGGCGATCGGACAGCGCTTTCCCACCACTGCGTGCGTCATGATCTCCGGGGATGAACAACCGGGTGTGGCCGCCCGGGCGGCGGCGGTCGGCGCGTCCGGGTTCATCCCGAAGTCGTTTACGGCCGATGAGCTGATCGCGGCGATACAGAAGGTGTTGGTCGGCGAGGTGTTCATGCCGGCCGCAACCAGCTTCACACCCGCTGCGCTGAGCGGACTCACCCTGCGGCAGCTGGAGGTCGTCAGCATGTTGGGACGGGGCTGTTCGAACAAGGAAATCGCCCGCGCCCTCGATGTGGCCGAGCGCACCGTCAAAGCGCACGTAAGCGCCGTGTTCGAAGCACTCAATGTACGCAACCGCACGGAGGCCGTGCTGGCCGCGCAGCGTCGCGGCTATTTGCCGTCCACACCCGTTTACGCCGCTGCCCCATAGTCCGATCATGATGGACGCGGTTTTGCAGCGACGCGTTGAACAGCAGCGCGTCGCGATGTTGTATGGAAACACGCTCGCGCTGTCGAGTTCTGCGCTGCTCATGGCGGCGCTCATTGTCGTGATTGTGTGGCCGCACGGGCGGCGCGTGAATCTCGCTTTGTGGGCCGGCTGCATTTTGCTGGTTCAGTTTCACATCCAGTGGCTTTCGATCGCGTACCGCCGCGCAAAGGACCGTGACACGGCGCCGCGCGAGTGGGGTTGGCGCCTTGCCCTTGCGGCTGCAGCCGCCGGCGTCGTATGGGGAGCGGCTCCGTTCGTTCTCGCAACGCCGGAGCAGTCGTTGACGATCGCACTTCTTTCCGCGTGCCTTGCGGGACGCGTCACGATTAGCGTCATGACGCACGCATACTTCCCGCCGGCATTGCACTCCTTTGCTGCGCCGGTGTTCAGCCTGCTCGCCTTGCGCTATATGACGCTGGGAGGTTACGGCAACGCGGCGCTCGGCATCATGTGGATTGCGGTGCTTGGGTACGTGCTGCTGTTCGTCGATCGGCAGGCGCGAGCGGCCGTTGCCCAGATCAGAGTGCGGTGCGAGAACGAGCAACTGGTCGAACAGCTTCGCCAGCAGAACGATTTGGCCGAGCACGCACGCGCGCGAGCGGAAGAGGCCAGTCGCTCGAAGTCCTTATTCTTTGCAGCCGCCAATCACGATCTGCGCCAGCCGCTGCATTCTCTCGGACTGTTCGCGACCGCCCTGCGCAACGCTCCCGCCGACGAGGCGAGCCGCAGGCTCATCGATCAGATACTGCAGTGCACAGAGTCGCTCGAGCAGCTGTTCGACAACCTGCTCGACATATCGCGACTCGAGGCGGGCCAGGTGGCGGTCAAGCGCGAGGTCGTGAACGCAGACGCCGTGCTCGAGCGCTTGCGCAGCACTTTCGCCCAACAGGCGCAGGAAAAAGGACTGCGGCTCTCGGTGCGACGTTCGCGGGCGATGCTCACGACCGATCCGACGCTGCTGTTTCGGATACTTTCAAACTTGGTTGCCAACGCGATCCGCTACACAGAGCGCGGAGGCGTCATTGTCGCCTGTCGCCGGCGCGGTCGCGTCGCAAGCATCGAGGTGTGGGACTCCGGCATCGGGATTCCACGCGAGCAACATCGGCGCATCTTCGAGGAGTTCTATCAGCTCAACAATCCCTCGCGCGACCGGACGCGAGGACTGGGGCTGGGACTTGCGACCGTGCGCAGAATCGGGGAGCTCCTGGATCACCCGCTCAGGTTGCGCTCCACTCCCGGCCGCGGCTCGTGTTTCTGCATCGAGGCGCCGCTCGCCGATCCGGCGAACATCGTCAGGGCCCCCTCTACGGTCGAACAAATGGCGCCGAATCTCATCGGCGGCAAGCTGATTGTCGTGATCGACGACGAGGCGTCCGTTCGACTCGGCATGCACAGTCTGCTGACAAGCTGGGGGGCCAAATGCGTCGCGACCGATGACGCCGAGGAGGCGCTTGCAGCGCTCGGCGCCCGCACGCCCGATTTCATTATCGCGGACCTGCGGCTGCGCGACGAGCGCGACGGTATTGAGGTCATCGGTAGACTGCGGGCGAAACTCGG
>DATAFY010000448.1:0-5559 GCA_036257205.1 Steroidobacter sp.
CTTCTCGGAGCGGCTGGAGGAAAGAACGCAGCCGCCCATGACGGCGCCAGCCGGTCGGACGCCTCTCGCGGCGTTGCTTGATGTACGTGCGGCGCCGAGCTGTCCGCGGCCATGTAATTCGAACGCGCAGCGTTCACATACGCCAGGCGTCCTCGCAACACCGCCCGGCGTCGCCGGCGAGAGCTCAAGCGCCGTCAGCAGCGTACGAATGAGGACTTCAGGCCCGCGCGCCAACGCAATCACTCCTCAAATCGGGCGCTCGTCTTGACCCTGATTTCTTCCGCGACGATCCCCGGTGCGAGTTCGACGAGTCTGAACGGCGACTTCCGATCAGGACGCGAGAACACGGCAAGATCGGTGATGATCATATCGACGACGTTCACGCCAGTGAGCGGCAACTCACAGCGCGGCTTGAATTTCGGCGCGCCGTCCTTCGACGTGTGCTCCATGACGACGACGACGCGCTTGACCCCCGCGACTAGATCCATTGCGCCGCCCATGCCCTTAACCATCTTGCCGGGCACCATCCAATTCGCCAGGTCGCCGTTTTCACCGACTTCCATTCCACCGAGAATGGACAAATCGATGTGCCCGCCGCGAATCATTCCGAAACTGTCGGCGGAGGAAAAATAAGACGAGATAGGCAGTTCAGTGATCGTCTGCTTGCCGGCGTTGATCAAGTCCGGATCCTCCTCCCCCTCATAGGGGAACGACCCCATGCCCAGCATTCCGTTTTCGGATTGCAGAACGACCTTCATACCCTCCGGGATGTAGTTGGCCACCAGCGTCGGAATGCCGATGCCGAGATTTACATAGAACCCGTCTTGCAATTCGCGCGCGGCGCGAGCGGCCATTTCATCGCGAGTCCAGGCCATGATGACGTCTCACGTTGCACCCCCACAATTCACAGCGGCGTCCTGCGGGGGAGAGCAGGGAGCCGGCCGATCTCCCCAAAGCGCTAGGCGGCTGGACGCTTGCGCACCGTGCGATGTTCGATCGACTTGAGATAGCTGGAACCCTTGATGATCCGCCGCACGAAAATGCCCGGCGTGTGAATGCAATCCGGATTCAGCTGCCCGGGCTCCACGAGTTCTTCCACTTCGGCGATCGTCACGCGGCCGGCCGTGGCCATCATGGGATTGAAGTTCCGCGCCGTCTTGCGGTAGATGAGATTGCCTTCGGCGTCGCCCTTCCAGGCTTTAACCAGCGAGACGTCGGCCGTGAGTCCCGTCTCGAGAATGTAGGTCTCGCCGTCGATCACGCGCGTTTCCTTCCCTTCCGCGACCAATGTGCCCGCCCCGGTTCTGGTGTAGAAACCATAGATCCCCGCTCCGCCCGCACGGATGCGCTCTGCGAGCGTGCCCTGTGGATTGAACTCGAGCTCCAGTTCGCCGGCGAGGTACTGACGTTCGAACTCTTTGTTCTCACCGACGTACGAGGAAACCATTTTCTTGATCTGGCGCGTCTTGAGCAGCTTGCCTAGTCCGAGCTGGTCGACGCCCGCGTTGTTTGAGACGACCGTCAGCCCGCGCACGCCTGATTCGCACAGCGCCAGAATCAGATTCTCGGGTATTCCGCACAAGCCGAAGCCGCCGCACATCAGCGTCATGCCGTCGCGGACGACGCCTTCGATCGCTTCGCGCGCGCTCGCGTATACCTTCGTCTTCATTGTCGCCCCCCGCGGCGATTGTACCCGCCGCAATTGCGCATTCCGGCAGCCCCGCCAGGCGCAAAAATTCATCTGAGGAACTATGGCAATCGCACCGCCGCCAGCGCGTGAACAACGCCACGTATGAGTCGTACTTCGACTCCGCCGTGAACGCCGACTGATGAGGGCGACGGATACGCGTCAGTCGTCCGCGATTCTCGCCGAGACGTTCCGCACCTGCTGTACGTGGGCTTACGGACTCCAGAAGCTCGGGACGACTCGCGTCATCTATGAGCGCGCGGCGTTCCGCGGCGAGGATGCTGCGCCTGGGCCGCCGGCGCTTCGTCCACGTCTATGTGGACGAGCAGCGGCCGACCCTTGGCTGTCTTCGCGCGACGCTCCCCAGGCTGCAAGGCGGGCGCAGAGCGGCCAACCGCGGCCGCTTACGCCGCATCAGCGTCGGAATCGGGATCGTAGCCAAGATTCGGAGAAAGCCAGCGCTGCGCCTCCTCGAGCGAAAGCTTCTTGCGGGCGGCGTAGTTCTGCACCTGATCGAGGCCGATCTTGCCCAGAGCGAAATAGTGCGAACCCGGATGTGAAAAATACCAGCCGCTGACCGCGGCCGTGGGATACATCGCATACGAGTCGGTGATCCGGATGCCGGCGTTCGTTTCTGGATCGAGCAGCTCCCACAGAGTCGCCTTCTCAGCGTGGTCAGGGCAAGCGGGGTAGCCCGGCGCCGGACGAATGCCGCGGTACTCCTCACGGATGAGCTGCTCGTTGGTCAACCGCTCATCCGGCGCATAGCCCCAGAATTCGCGACGCACGCGCTCGTGCATGCGCTCGGCGAACGCCTCGGCAAGGCGATCGGCGAGCGCTTTCAGCATGATGCTCGAGTAATCGTCGTGCTCACGCTCGAAGCGCTCGAGCCGCTCCTCGATGCCCAAGCCGGCCGTGACGGCGAAGGCGCCGATGTAATCCTTGCGGCCCGAAGTTCTCGGCGCAATGAAGTCCGCCAGTGAGTCGTGCGACTGCCCTGCCGGCTTGCCTTTCTGTTGGCGCAGAAAATGCAAACGCGCAATGACCCGAGTGCGCGACTCGTCCGCATACACCTCCACATCGTCGTCCTCGACGCTGTTCGCTGGAAACAAGCCGATGACGCCGCGCGCGGTCAGCCAGCGTTCGCGGATGATCTGCTTCAGCATGCGCCGCGCTTCAGAGTACAGAGCGCTCGCCTGCTCACCGACCAACGGGTCAGTCAAGATGTCGGGGAATTTGCCCGCAAACTCCCAGGCGTTGAAGAACGGCATCCAATCGATGTAGCGCGTGAGATCCTCGAGGGAGTAGTCCTCGAAGACGCGCAGCCCCAGAAAACGAGGCGCGGGCGGCGTGTACTCCTCCCACCCTCCATTGAATCGATTGGCGCGGGCCTGAGCGATCGTGAGCTGCGGCCCCTTTGTTCGCTTCCCGGAGTGCTGCTCGCGACGGGTCGCGTGCTCTGACTTCACACGCGCCGTGAACTCCTCGCGCACGGCCGGCGTCGCAAGCTGCTGACACACGCCGACGCAACGCGAGGCGTCCTTTACGTAGACCACCGGCCCATCGTACTGCGGATCGATCTTCACGGAGGTGTGCGCCGGCGAGGTCGTGGCGCCGCCGATCAACAACGGCTTATGGAAGCCCTGACGCTGCATCTCCCTGGCGACGTGCACCATCTCATCGAGCGAAGGGGTGATGAGCCCTGATAGACCGATCATATCGGCCTGTTCCCGTCTGGCCGTTTCGAGAATGCGCTCGCACGGCACCATCACGCCGAGATCGATAACCTCGAAGTTGTTGCACTGGAGCACCACGCCGACGATGTTCTTGCCGATATCGTGCACATCGCCCTTGACGGTCGCCATGATGATCTTGCCGTTTGAGCGAGATGCGCCGCCCGCCGCCTTCTGTTTCTCGATATACGGGATCAGATGGGCGACGGCCTTCTTCATGACGCGCGCCGACTTCACGACCTGCGGCAGGAACATCTTGCCAGAGCCGAAGAGGTCTCCGACGACGTTCATGCCCTGCATCAGCGGACCTTCGATCACCTGCAGAGGCTGGTCGAACTGCAGCCGGGCCTCTTCCGCATCCTCGACGACAAACTCATCGACGCCCTTGACGAGCGCGTGCTCGAGCCGCTTGGCGACCGGCCAGCTGCGCCACGCAACATCCTCAGCCCTTTTCGCGCCGGCCTCGCCCTTATAGCGCGCGGCGATCTCCAGCAATCGTTCCGTCGCATCCGCACGCCGATTGAGAATCACGTCCTCGACGCGCTCCCGCAACTCGGGGTCGATGTCCTCGTAGATGGCGAGCTGCCCTGCATTGACGATGCCCATCGTCATGCCGGCCTTGATCGCGTGGTACAGAAACACGGAATGCATCGCCTCGCGCACCGGATCATTGCCGCGGAACGAGAAGGAGACGTTGCTGACGCCGCCGCTCACCTGGGCGTGCGGACACGTCTTGCGTATCGCGGCGGTCGCCTCGATGAACTCGCGCGCGTAATTGTTGTGTTCTTCGATGCCTGTAGCGACCGCAAAGATGTTGGGATCGAAGATGATGTCTTCCGGCGGAAAACCGACCTTCTCGGTCAACAGCTCGTAGGAACGCTTGCAGATCTCGACTTTACGAGCCACACAGTCGGCCTGACCCTGTTCGTCGAAGGCCATCACGACCACGGCCGCGCCATAGGCGTACACCTTCCGCGCGTGCTCGAGAAATGACTCTTCGCCCTCCTTTAGACTGATCGAGTTCACCACTCCCTTGCCCTGAATCCGCTTTAGGCCCGCTTCGATGACCGACCACTTCGAGGAGTCGATCATGACCGGCACGCGCGCAATGTCAGGCTCCGAGGCGATCAGGTTCAGGAAACGCGTTATTGCGGCCTCGGAATCGAGCATGCCCTCATCCATGTTGACGTCGATCATCTGGGCCCCGCTTGCAACCTGCTGACGCGCGATGTCCAGCGCCGCGTTGTAGTCGTCCGCCTCGATCAGGCGGCGGAACTTTGCTGAACCCGTCACGTTGGTGCGCTCGCCGACGTTCACAAACAAACTGTCGGGTCCGATGTTCAAGGGTTCGAGGCCTGACAAACGGCAACGCTTCTCGATGCGCGGCGGCTTGCGAGGCGCAACCCCTGCGACTGCTTCGCATATGTGACGGATGTGGTCCGGCGTCGTGCCGCAACAGCCGCCGACGATATTGACGAACCCGCTCACCGCGAAGTCGCGCACCAACTCAGCCGTATGGCACGGCGCCTCGTCGTATTCGCCGAATGCGTTCGGCAAACCTGCATTGGGATAAGCGCTCACTGCGACATCGGCGATGCGCGACAACTCCTCCACATAGGGCCGCAGCTGCTTGGCCCCGAGCGCGCAATTGAGCCCGACCGCCGTCGGACGGCCATGCCGCACGGAATTCCAGAAGGCTTCGGTTGTTTGTCCCGACAGCGTCCGGCCGGAGGCGTCCGTGATCGTCCCCGAAATGATCAGCGGCAGCTCGATTCGCGCTTCGTCCATCGCCTGACGCACCGCGAAGATCGCCGCCTTCGCATTGAGGGTGTCGAAGATGGTTTCGATCAGAAGCAGATCGACGCCGCCTTCGATCAGCGCTCGCGCCGCGACAAGATATGTATCGGCCAGCTGGTCGAAATCGATGTTGCGGAACGCGGCATCGTTCACATTGGGCGACAACGAAGCCGTTCGATTTGTCGGCCCCAATGCGCCGGCGACGAAGCGGACCCGGCCGGTGCGGGCGGCGACCGCGTCGGCCGTTTCCCTGGCAATGCGCGCCGCCGCCAGATTGATGTCGCGCACCGACTCTTCTGCGCGGTAATCCGCCTGTGATGGATAGTTCGCCGTGAACGTGTT
>DATAFY010000527.1:0-1926 GCA_036257205.1 Steroidobacter sp.
CAGCAGCGCAGCGTTGAGCGGTTCTGCGGCAGACCAATCGAAATCTTTGGAATCGCCTTTGGCTTCTTCGGCCCCTAGCACGCGAGGCGGAGCGCCGTAGCGTCCACGGAAATAAGTGCGCACGAGCAATTTACCCAGACGTGAACGAGGCTGGGCCCCCTTTTGCGTGTACTGATAAAACTCGGTAATGGCGCCTCTCATGAACCCGAATTCGCTTGCCGCCTTGATAAGCACGTGACGGGGCATGCCGGCGAACAGCACGTCGGCCATCTGGCCGTAAAGCACGATCGGGGTTTCGCGCGCCGCGTGCTGCGCCACAGCGTGGTAGACCAGCATTTCTTCGCGCGCGATCGGATCTTCCATTCTCCACACTAGCTCCGGGAGCATGCTCAGCAGCTCATTGGGCGACACGATGATCTCGCGATGCACCGCTCCAAAACACCTCGCCGTTTGCGCGGCCTTCCGCAGCACCGGATCGTGGGTATGGAAACTAACGGTGTATGTGTAGATGCGCTTGTGCGGAGCAACTTTCCGAACCGCGCCGAGCGTGATGGCGGAATCAAGTCCGCCGCTCAAGCCCACGCCGATCACCTCATGCGCCTGCGTCAAGCGACGAGCCGCATCAAGGATGCGCTCGCGCAGCTCCGTCGCACATCGCTCCTGGGTTGCATCCGCATCCACGTCCAGCCGCAGCGGCTGATAACTGGCGATCTGGTGCGCGTGCGCGGTGAGGCGCATGTATTCGCCGGGCCCGAGCGCTTTGATGCGCGGTTCCGGCGTGTCGTGCGGCGGGAGGTACTTCGTTGCAGCGACGTACGCAGCCACGCAGGGATCGATGGAAGGATGGCCGCCCAGGAGCGGCACCAGCGCCTTGTATTCACTCGCGAAGATCCACCCGCCATCGACGGCGGCGAAGTGCAGCGGCTGCGCCGACCAGCGATCGACCGCCAGAACGAGCGTGCGCGACTGCACATCGACAAGCGCGATCGCGTAGGAACCGTTGACCCGCTCGAAGCCGGCAGGGCCGAATTGCCGATAGAGATTCCACAGCAGCCGGCGGTCCGCATACTCCGTGTTTTCCGCTGTTTCGCTCATCAGAGCCGCCAGCTCGCAGCGATTGCTGATGCTGCCGCTGAAAACGAGCGGAATTGATCCGGCGCCGTGCGCCGCGAACGAGCTGCGCGAACCGCGCGCCCCGATATGCACACCGGGCGTCGGCGTAGAGATCCGCTCATACTCACCGCGATGCGTCAGCCTGAAGCCAATCTCGTGCACAATGCCCGGATCGCTCCGCCCGAAGCACCCATAGATGGCCATGCCCATTCACACCCCCCTGAAGATCAGGCGACGACTGCACCACGCTCAAGAACTGCTCGCCGCACCAGCGGGCGCGGCGGCGCGCACACGCTCAGAGGTGAGCGCGAAGGAGAGACTTGATTTCAGCAACTTCAACGACGGACGCATGTCGTCGCGACGAAAAACTGCGAACACCTTGCGACCGCGATAGGGCGTCAGCGCGCGTCGAGCCGCATCGCGCCCCTGCAGCAGCGCCGTCATGAGATCGCGGGCGTCTCGTTCCTCGTCGATCCAATACACGCCTTCGGCCTGCCGCCACGGCGTATCAGGCAGCGGCTGGCCCGTCGCCCGGGCGTGGCTCAACAATGGAAAATTGATGCCGCAGGCGAGCGCCAAGGCGCCCGAGTAATTGTGGCGGGCGTTGACTTCCATCAGCCTGTAGCGACCGTCCCGGGGATCGCGCTTGAACTCCATACACGAGAAATCCGTCAGCTGCAGCGCCTCGAGCATTCGGCGTCCGAGCTCGCGCACTTCAGGAATCGCGAGGCTGCGCACGACGGTCGGAAAACCGATCAGCTTCGGCTTATTGCGAACTTTTGCAGCGGTGAACTCGCGCAGCGGACGCCCCTC
>DATAFY010000592.1:0-4672 GCA_036257205.1 Steroidobacter sp.
GAAAGGATGTTAGAAAACTAGCCCGGGACCGTCGTTAGCGGATTCACCGTAGGATCTATAGGTCATCCCGTAGCAATGACGTTTGAGTTGATTCAGGAAAAGCATCACGAGAGACAGCGCGCACCAAGGCAGCGGCCGCGCAGGCGAGGAACGCGATTCACAGGAATAGGCTTTATGCGCAGCGCCGGAGCGCGCCTTCGACGATTCAGATGCAACACAGCTGATGGCGAGCGATGGAAAGCGAACGCACCGAGCCGCGTGTGAACTGCCCGCCGCACAAGCGGCTCCGGTTCGACTCAGCGTCCAAACCGAAGCGATGGGCCTAGAGGCTGTCTTTGAAACAGCTATGACGACGCATGTCGACGGATCCGCGCCGTCGAGGATGATCACTTTTGTCGCCGTAGCTCGCGACGCAACGCGCCTGCGCGAGGGGTTCGCGGCTTTTGGCCGCCGGGGCGGGCGCGTGGGGAAAGACCTGTTGCGGCCTCGCACGTGGAATCGTGTAGACACGTTCGGCGTTCTCAACCACGACGCGCTCGCGCAACTGCGGTCCGAGAACCGGCAGTGCGATGAATTTCGCAGAAAGCCGCACCTGAGCATCTCTAGAATGCACGCGCGCCGGTTCGGCGCGCCTTAGGAAAGGCGCTTCTGATCATGAAGCGAGACAACGACGTCCAAATTCTTGCAACTCGCCTGCGGCTTGCAGCATGCGCGGGCATTGCAGCGCTGACGCTGGTCGGGTGCGGCGGCGGAGGCGGCGATGGGCAGCCCGCTCAAGCCCCTGTGGGCGACGTCAATCCGCCCGTGATTAGCTCTTTTTCGCCTGCGGTAGGCGCAGTCGGCGATCAGGTCGTCCTGTCCGGCGTGAATTTCGCGGTTACGCCGAGCGGCAACACTGTCCGATTCAACGGCGTGCAGGCGAACGTGTTGAGTGCGACTTCGGCAGCGCTCGTCGCGGTCGTGCCCGCCGGGGCGACGAGCGGAACTGTGCAGGTGAGTACTGCAGGCGGCACGGCGACTTCCAGCGAGACGTTCACGGTTCTTTCCGGTATGGGCTCAAGCTGGAGAACGCGCACCTTCGGCTTAAGCGGATCGTCAACCATAGCTTACAACGGAACGCGATTTGTCGCGGTGGGCGGCGGCGCAATAGAGGCGTCCTCCGATGCGCTCACATGGACGACGGCGCAGCGCCCGGCCTACGCCGGCGATGTGGCCTGGAATGGGCGTCTGTTCGTTGCGGTCGGCGGAGCGTTTTGGTTTTACACGTCGACAGACGGCCTCACCTGGACGCGGCGTGATTGGCCGGACGACGCGTCCGACATGTCAGCCGTAGCCGGCACATCGTCAACCTGGGTCGCCGTAGGCGAGGGTGGAGCGATTTTCAGTTCCTCCGACGGCGTCACCTGGACGGCTCGCGCCTCAGGTACATCCAACAACCTGTTCGATGTGGTTTGGGCGGCCAACAGGTTCGTTGCGGTTGGCGGCGCTGGCGCAGTCGTTACTTCGCCGGACGGTATTTCGTGGACGGCGCAAGCGGCGCCGACCGCCGATTCCTTCAGCGATGTCGGCGGTTCCTCAGCGCTGATCGTCGCAGCCGCTGATCACGGCTTTTCTGGTTCAACGCTTCTTACCTCCGCTGACGGCGTGATGTGGAGCGCTGCCGCTGCCGCCGATCTCTCTCTCATGAACGACATCGTTTACGCGGACGGTCGTTTCGTGGCCGCGGGTTTCTATCAGACCGCGACTTCGATCGACGGTGTGGCCTGGACGACAAGCGCGCGGCTGCGCAGCATTTTCGAAAGCCTTGTCTATACGGGCAATGAGTACGTTGCGGTCGGCGCGGATGGCAGCGGTAGCGCCCGCGCCCTGCTCAGGTCGGTTGATGGCTTGAACTGGAGCACCATTCAGCACTCGCACAACCTGCATCGGATAGCGCGCTCTGCGCAGGACGGACGACTGCTCGCCGTGGGCATGTCGAACATCACCCGCGCATCGACAGATCGTGGCGCGACGTGGAGCTTCGCGCCGCTCGGCACGGAGCATTTATTCATCGATCTGGTGTGGGCGCCGTCGGCCTCGGCGTTCGTCGGACACGTGCAGGACGGCGCGAACCAATACGCATACACGACGACGGACGGCGCCGTCTGGACTCAGCGCGGTTATATGCCGTGCTGGGGCGCTCTCGCCGCATCGCCGACACGACTGGTGAACGTGGGCTCCTCATTGGTGGGTGCTTGCGTGGCCGTGTCCGATGACGGCGCGAGCTGGACCTCAATCACTGCGCCGTCCAGCTCGACCATGCAAGGCGTGTTCTGGACTGGATCACAATTCGTCGGCGTCGGTGCGAACGGGCTGATCGCCACTTCGCCTGATGGTTCGAGCTGGACGGTGCGCACGAGCAATGTGAGCGAGATGTTGAAAGGCGGCGCCGCTTCGGGTTCGGTCATCGTGGTGGTCGGCGCGAACGGAGCGATTGTAACTTCCAGCGACGCAGGAGCGACCTGGACGGCGCGCGATTCGGGCGTGAGTTCGACCCTGCGCCACGCCGCCTTCAGCGGGACGGAATTCTTCGTAGTAGGCACCGGCGGCACGCTGTTGAGATCAACGACGGGCGTGACGTGGTCGAAGCAGCCGACGGTCTACAACGTCGATTTCGGCGACATCATGTGGCTGTCAGATGCTTCGCAACTGGTGTTGGCGGGCGATTCAGGGCTGATTGCGACATCGCCGTCGCAGTGAAGCGGCGGCGAGGGGTGATTAGAGAGGAGTGAGTAGAGGCGTGAGGCCGTCAGTCGCTAGTCACGATCAACCAATTAGGGGATTGCTCTCGAGGAGCGGGCAGATCCTTGCCGCCCTCGTTGCACAGCGCGGCTGACTTCGCGGCCAGCGCCTGCGGCGTGAACGGTTTTTGCAGGAACGCAACGCCACGGTTTGCGAACAGCGCCCGGTGCCGCGGATCGGGCGCGTAGCCCGACACGAACAGGACGTTGAGCGAAGGACGCAGTTCAAGCGCGCACGAGGCAAGGTCGACGCCGCTGATTCCGGGCATCACCACGTCAGTGAGCAACGCGTCGATGCGGCGCGCGGGATCGGAGAGAACACGCAGCGCGTCGGCGGCGTTGCTGGCCACGATCGGCTCATAGCCGAACGCTTGCAGCGCTTCTCCGAGCAGTTCGCGCATTCCGCGCCATGCTCGGCCACGAGCACCGAGCCTCGACCGACCACCTCTGGTTGCGCGGCGGCTTGGCGGGGCGCGGCTGGATCAACATCGCGCGGCAACGCGATGCGGATTGTGCAGCCGTATCCAGGCTGATTATCGAGCGCAATTGCGCCGCCGGCGCCGACGACGATCCCATACACCGTCGAGAGGCCGAGTCCGGACCCACGCTCGCCCTTCGTGGTGAAGAAAGGTTCCATCGCCCGCGCTCGCGTCGCCTCATCCATGCCGACGCCAGTATCGCTGACAGCCAGCACGACGCGATCGGCGCCGTCCCGACGAGTCGAAATGCGCAGACTCCCGCCGTCCGGCATCGCGTCTCGCGCATTCACCGCCAGGTTCATTAGGATCTGTTCGATCTGCGTGCGATCCGCGCGCACGCTGCCGGCGTCTGTCGCGAAATCGAGGTGCAGTTCGATGTCATCCCCAATGACGCGCTCGATCAGGCGCGCCGTCTGCTCGATGACGTGGTTCAGGTCGAGCAGCTCGTTGCGCGGCACCTGCGAGCGGCTGAAGGCGAGCAATTGCTGCGTGAGCGCAGCGGCGCGCTCGCCGGCGTCGATGATTCTCGTCAGGTCGCGCGCGATCGGATCGTCGTGACCGATCCGCCGTCGCGCCAGCATCGCCTGGCCGAGCACCACACTGATGATGTTGTTGAAGCCGTGCGCGATCCCGCCCGCAAGCCGACCGAGCGCGTCCAGCTTCTGGGTCTGACGCAATTCGTGATCGAGTTCGTCCCGGCGTCGCCTGAGCGCCTCTTCTTCTCGCTTGCGGGCGAAGAAATCAGGGATGTGAAAACCCGCAGCGCACGCCGCGATCTGCGGATTGCGCTCGATGTGCTCAGCAATGCGCGCGCTGATTCTGTGCGGCGGGGCCATGATGAAATGGCACCGATCGTCGCCTTGCCGCGGCAGAGGAGCTCCGCGGAACCAGTTTCGGTCCGAAACTCGCCTCGCACCACCCCGATGAGTAGCCCGCGTTCATGATGCAGACGGGGGTCTCGCTGCGGCGGCCCTGGGCCAGCCAGGCGTGCGACTCGAAGCTGAACGGGTGGTCGTAGATCAGGAAGTAGCCGTCGTCCGGCGACGGCTGCGACTCCGAGAGGATCTCCACGAAGGCCCACCCGGAGAACGCGAAGTGGATGGGGCCCGCGGAGAGGCGCTCGATTGGATCCTGCACGCGCATCTTCTCGTGAAAGGCGCGGGCGTCGGCCTTGCCGATGGCGTGGGCGGTGTCGAAGAGCAGGTTGCTCGCCACGCTGCGCGCCTCGTCTTCGCCCTTGTCCGCGTAGAGCGAGCGCACGAGGTCGAAGAACTCGACGGACATGGAGGCCGCGCGCACCAGGATGTAGCGCTCGCCGGAGATCGAGATGGTGCCCCGCTCCGGGTCCTCGACCTTGCCCTCGAAGTAGCGGGCGACGTAGTCCTGGGCGCGGCGGAACAGCGGCTCGATGGC
>DATAFY010000041.1:0-4296 GCA_036257205.1 Steroidobacter sp.
TGAAGTGATTCTGGGCGTCGCCGCGGCGTTTGCCGCAGGCTGCGCACGTCAGCAAACGCCCGCGCCCCGCGATGAGGCGCAACCTGCCGCCGCGCCGGTCGCGCAAGTCGACGCCGCTGCGGATCAGGCGCCCTCGGCCGAGCCGTCGCCCGAATCAGGCCTGTCCATTAAACGCGGCGTGGCGACGCTCGCGCACGATCGCACCACTTTTCGCCCCTGCAACGAGCGCGCGGAACTCTGGGTGTTGGACCAAACCGACGACGCGCTCGCCCGCATCGTCGGCGCACACAGCCCGCGCCCGACGACGCTTTACATCGAAGCGTATGGGGAGCGGACGTCGGTCGATGAGCTCAACGCGGCGGCGCGCTCGTACGCGGGCGCGTTCGTCCTGGAGGAGGTTCTTTACGCAGGATTGCAGGACGCCGTCATGGGCTGCGCCGAGGCGCCGGCCGACTACATCCTCGCTGCAGGCGGCGCTGAACCGCTCTGGGCGGTGGAAGTGCACGATGAGCAGTTGGTTTGGCGTCAATCCGAGGAGCCAAAACAGATCCGGCTCGGCGCCCCGCAAGCGCAGGACGCAGAAGGCGCCGTGCGCTACCGTGCGAGCAGTTCAGGGCATGAGGTTGAGGTGCTCATCGATGCGCAGGCCTGCCGCGATGTACTGTCGGACGAGTTCTTCGCGTATACGGCAAAGGCGCTGTTCGACGGTCGCGAGTTCAACGGCTGCGCGCGCGTGGGTCGCTAGAGCATCCGCGCAGAACGCGCTTCGTTCAAACAACAGGCTTCGGCGCCGGCGACTTTCGCCGGATCAAAGCATCATGCTGATCACTCCAACTGCGCGTGGTGGGTGAGCCAGCGCGGTCGCGAGCGCAGATACATTGAACGCATCGTCCAGCCCACGGCGAGCGTCAGCAGCGGGTCGGTGATCGTGGCGCGGCGTTCGGGCAGCCAGATCTGCAGCACCTCAATCAGCCAGACGAGCGCCGCTGCTGCGCCGACCGCCGCGTTGAGAGGCGCGCCCCATTTTCGCAGCGTCCACACAAGCGCAGCGCTGAAAAAGAGGTGCGCCAGCAACCGCACCCAATCGATGCTCCGTACCGCGTTCGGCAAACCGGCCTCCAACCAGGTCCGGAACGGCCATAAATCGAAGTAGGCTGCGTTGTTCGAAAACTTGAACGGCGCGAGGCCCTCGATGAGCAGCACGGCGATGACGCACAGAACGAGCGCCGTGCGACGCGGCTGCGGAGCGAGGCGGTGCATGAGAACGACGAACGGCAGCAGGAGCAGCAATGCGAAGATCTCCGCAGGGACGAACGCCTGATTGGCCACCACCAGCCGGCCGATCAACACCACGGCGATCACGATCAGCAACGCTTCCAGCCTGCGCGGCCGGCTGAAAAGCGCGGCGATGACCTGATTCACGACGAGCCAGCAGGTCAGAAAGGTGAACACGGCTTGCGGCTCGAACTGCGGACTGAACAGCGGACGCAACGCGGCCTTCAGTTTCGCCAAGTCGAGCTGCGGCGCGAACGGCGCGTAGCGCCATGCAAGCCAAAGTGCGATCACGAGCGCCGCACCCGGATCGCGCGCAGGCTTCTCGGCGCGAGAGGGAAGATGCATCAGCGCACCGAGGCCCCGCCATGCAAGACCGCCGACGCCGCCGAGCAGACTGCCCAATGCGTTCAGCGCCAGATCCGTAAGGCTCGGCACGCGAACCGAGATGTAAACCTGCAGCGCTTCGAGCGTGAGCGACAGCAGCGCCCCGAGCGCCATTGCAAGTATGAGCGAGACGATGCGGTTGCGGCGGGCGGCCAGCCACAGGAAGAGGCAGAACCCGAGCGGCAGATACAGAAGCACGTTTGCGATGCGATCGCCGCGGCCTGCGGGTTGCCACGTTAAGCGCGTCAGCGCGTGCAGGACGCCCCCCTCGATCGCGTCGGGTTTGAAATTGAACGGGTACAGCGAGCCGTAGGCGATGAGCGCGACGACTGCGAACAGCAACGTGAGAACGATGCCGCGGGCGGGTGCGCGCGTCATGCCGCGCGCTCGGGTTGATGACTGGGCGCTGGACGCTGGCGATAAAGGATCCGCAACGGCTTCATCTGCAGCTTCTGGCTACAGCCTCCAGCCTCCAGCCTCCAGCCGAATCATCACGTAGTGGTCCACCAGCAAGGCCGCGAACAGCAGCGCGAGGTAGGTGATCGAGAACGCGAACGTGCGCATGGGCAGCCGCTCGTCGCGCCGCATTTTGAGCTGAAGGACTCGGAACAGAAACATACCTCCGAGCGCCAGCGCCGCGGCCAGGTAGATGAGCCCGCTCATTGCGGTGAGATAAGGCAGAAGCGTGACGACGACGAGCAGAATCGTGTACAGAAGAATGTGCAGGCGCGTGAAATCCGCGCTATAGGCGACCGGCAGCATCGGAATGCCGGCCTTCGCGTATTCGTCGCGACGGGCGATCGCGAGCGCCCAGAAGTGCGGCGGCGTCCAGGTGAAAATAATCAGAAACAAGAGCAGCGAGTGCGGATCGACCTGACCTGTGACTGCGGTCCAGCCGAGCACGGGCGGCGCCGCGCCGGCCGCCCCGCCGATCACGATGTTCTGCGGCGTCGCATGCTTCAGCCATACGGTGTACACGACGGCGTAGCCGATCAGGGCAAAGAAGGTGAGCACTGCCGTGAGGACGTTGACCAGCCCCCACAGAAGCGCCATCGACAGCACCGCGAGAAGCAATGCATACGCCAGCGCCGGTCGCTCGGACAAATGACCGGTCGGCAACGGACGGTTGCGCGTACGGGCCATCTGAGCGTCGAAACGGCGATCCAAGACGTGATTCACCGCCGCGCCGGCGGAAGCCGCAAGCGCGATGCCGAGCGTACCGAAAACAAGCGCGCTCGCGGGCGGCATCCCGGGGACCGCCAGGAACATCCCGACCACCGCGGTGATCATGATCAACAGCACGACGCGCGGTTTGCCGAGCTCGTAGTAGTCGCGCCAGGTCGCGTGTTGTACAGAGGGCGTATCCACGATGAGACCGGAAACGGGCGGGCGGAGCATAGGCATTCTAGCGGCAACGCCGAGTCGTGGACTCAGCCGGCTGGAGCCGGGGACAGCACGCGATGAAGCTTGAGGACGGCAAGCAGCAGCAAGGCAGCGATCGCGTTATGCGCAGTCGCGAGCGGCAGCGGCAGCGCCCGCATCACCATCACCGGGCCGAGGATCAGCTGCGCGATCAGCACGACGGCCAATAGAGCGCCCGCCGCGCGCACGGCCGGATTCTCGCGGCGTCGCCACGCGGCGATGCTGAGAAATCCCAGGATGAGAGCCGCCGCGACGGCGCCGAGACGGTGCGCAAAATGAATGGCGATCCGGGCCGGGTGGTCGAGGACGCCGCCCTCGTAGTCAATTCCGAGTCCGCGCCAGAGTATGAATGCATCAGCGGCGTCCATGCGCGGCCACCACTGATTTTGACACGTCGGAAAATCGGGACACGCGAGCGCTGCGTAGTTGCTGCTCGTCCAACCGCCCAGCGCGATCTGCAACCCGAGAACGATGAGGCCGGCGAGGGCGAGCGTGCGCAGCCGCGCCAGCTCCGACCCAGGGCTCGAGAAGCGAGCCTGCGGACTTGAGGCTGCCCGAGGTTTCATCGCGAGCCACGCGAGCAGCGAGAACGTCGTCAGCCCGCCCAGCAAATGCAGCGCCACGATGAGCGGCTTGAGCAGCAACGTCACGGTCCACATTCCCAGCAGACCCTGAAAAATCACAAGTGCAACCAGCGCCACCGGCAGGCCCACCGGCTGCTTGGGATCATTGCGGTTCGCAATCGCGAGTCCCGCGAGCACGAGAATGACCAAGCCGAGCGTGGACGCAAAATAGCGGTGCACCATCTCTTTGATCGCCTTGTGATACTCGAACGGGCGCTCCGGAAAAGCGGCGTTGACCGCCTCCAGGTTGCGAGCGGCTTCATCGGCGGTGAGATGCCCGTAACAGCCCGGCCAATCGGGACACCCCAGGCCCGCCGCGCTCAGCCGCACCCACGCTCCGAGCACGATGACGCCGAAGGCCAGCACTGCGCCTGCAAGCGCGAGACGTCGGAACCAGACGAGGTAGTTGGATTCATTCATGAGCGGCGTCGATGTATTGGAAAGTGATGGAGTTTCTGCTGCGATCAACGAGCCTGCGGAGGTGCGGACGTTCTCATCCAATATGCGATAACTTCAATAGTCTTTTCAGATCCGTCAGAGGACCTTCAGCCGGGGCATTGGGAGCGTAGCTCATCATCAGGTTGCCGAGGGG
>DATAFY010000060.1:0-3895 GCA_036257205.1 Steroidobacter sp.
CACGGCATCCGCACGGGCGCCGCCACGGATCTTCCCGAGGGACTTGCGGCGTATCTCGATAAGCTGGCGAAGCGCATCTACCGAGCTCTGTGCCTGAGCGGTTACGCGCGCATGGACCTACGCATGCGGCCGGACGGGAGCCTGTTCGTGCTCGAGGCGAACGCTAATCCAAATATCAGCGAGAGCGAGGACTTCGCCGAGTCCGCGAACGCTGCGGGCGTTAACTACGCCGGCTTGCTAGAGCAGATCATCCGCCTCGGCTGCAACTATCAGGCCGCGTGGCGAATTGACGAAGCGTGAGGCGCGACGGCGGCCCCGGGCGAACTCGCTTCAGTCGTACTTGGCAGAAGAGCTTTGGCCAGCCTCCAGTGCCAGCAGCAGGCGGCCGTAGCGCTTGGGCCCGGTGCCTCGTCGGTCAGCCGTGCAATGCTGCACCCCGGGGCATGCTCATTATTCCCCCTTCGCCGTCCATTGATCTAGCCATCGCTCCACCTCTTTGTGCCATTGAACGCTGTTCGCTGGCTTCAATACCCAATGATTCTCGTCGGGAAAGATGAGCAGGCGGCCGGCGACGCCGCGGCGTTGCAAGGCCGTGAAGGCCGCCAGACCCTGCGCATACGGCACGCGATAGTCGAGCTGGCCGTGAATGATGAGCATCGGTTTCGACCACGCCTTCACATGTTCGACCGGGTTGAACTTCCCATAATTTCCCGGGGCCTCGAACGCTGGGCCGCCGTGCTCCCATTCGGCAAACCAGAGTTCGTCGGTCGTGTACGCCATGGATCGGCTGTCGAAAACGCCTGCGTGCGACACTAGGCATCTGAATGGTTCTGACCACTGGCTGGCCATCCAGTTGATCATGAAGCCGCCATAGGAACTTCCGAGCGCGCACATACGCTCAGGGTCGAGCCAGGGATATTTCTCGAGTGCGGCGGCGAGACCCTTCTGCAGATCCTCGAGCGGTTTGCCGCCCCAATCGCCGCTGATCGAATCCGTGAACGCCTGCCCGTAGCCGGCCGAACCGTGAAAATCTATGAATACCGATGCATACCCGGCGCCCGCGTAGGTCTGCGGATTCCAGCGATAGCTCCACTGATTCGCGAAGGACGTCTGCGGACCGCCGTGCACGATGAACGCGATGGGGTAGCGCTTTTTGGGATCGAACTTTGCGGGCCGCATGGCGTAGCCGTACACGGTTTCGCCGTTCGCGCCCACGAACGTGAACTGCTCGGGTTCGCCCAGGGCGAGCGGCGTCAGCGCTTCGGCGTTTATTCGCGCCAATTCGCGCAGCTCGCCCCGCGGCGTTGCGGTCTGCAGCTCCGCGGGGGATTTCAGCGATGAGAGCGTGAATACGATCTGCTCCTCGCCGACGTCGAAAGATTCGACGCGGCCCGGACCGGTCAGCATCGTCGGCTTGCCGCTCTTGACGTCGACAGCCCAGAGCGGATGTTGACCGAAGTGGTCCGTGGTCGCGTAGATCGTCCGCCCGTCACGCGAGAACGCGAACGAATCGACGGAGCGGTCCCATTGACCCGTCAGCGCACGGCGCTCGCCAGTTCTAAGGTCCAGGACGACCAGGTGGAAGCGATCGGCTTCGAAGCCGGGACGCTGCATGGCGCGCCAGGCGAGCAGTGCGCCGTCTGGCGAATAGACAGGCTGGGCGTCCCAGGCGGGATTGTCGGCGGTGAGATTGCGCGGGTCGCCGCCCTCGACGCTAACTTCGTATACATCGAAGTTCGTGGACCACGGCTCGGACTTGCCCTTGATGCGCGCATTGAATGCGACCTTGGCGCTGTCGGGCGAAAACGTGTATTCGCTCGCGTTGCCGAACGGCTTGGATGGGACGTCTGCATCCAGCGCCGCCGTGAGCGCGACAGGGTCCTTGGCGCGACCGTCCGCGATGCGCAGCACGAACAACTGCGAGACCCGCCCGTCGCTCCACGCGTCCCAATGCCGAACGAAAATCCGGTCATGGACTTTGCCGCTCGCCGCCTCGACGCTCGCCCGCTGCAGACGCTCTTGGGTGCAGGCGAGGTCAATGCAATCGGGAAACACGTCCATGCTCACGGCGAGCAGCGCGCCGTTCGGCGCCACGCGGAATGAGCCGATATCGAGCGGCAGACCGGTGACTTGCTCGGCTTCGCCGCCCGCTTTGGCGAGTCGCCACACCTGCGATGAGCCGCTTCGCGTCGAGAGAAAGTACAGAAAACGCCCGTCGGCCGACCACGCTGGGGAATGATCGTTCTCGGGGTGCGAGGTGAGCTGACGCGGCTGCGCGTCCTTGGCTTGCAGATCAAGCGACCAGAGGTCCTGGCGTCCGCGGTTCGCATTCATATCCGTTTCGCGCAACGTGAAGGCCACAGTTGTCCCATCCGGTGACAGGACGGGCTCAGAGACGCGTTTCAGGCGGACCAGGTCGTCGATCGAGAATGTGCGCGCGTCCCCAGCATGGGCGGTGTTCGCGCACAGCAGTACGCAAAGAGGCGCTAACCAGGAACGTGCACGAATCATGAGCGGGGAACCGGGTGAGATGCGAATGGGCGCTGAGTATAGCTGTGAGGGCGCGCAGTCCCGCGAGGACGTTGTCCGGAGTAAAGAAGGGCGTGCGGGGGCTGCACCTGCAGCGCGTCGGTCCGTCCTCGAGAAGACGTCTGCCTCTGGACGCACATGCCAATGGGCTGAGGTCGAGCCGCTCGCGCCCCAAGAGCGAGTCACTTTCTCTCTCGAAACACCGCAAAGGCGCTCGTATAGGCGTGCAGATACGTCGTGTTCTGAATGGGGCCGATCTCGCCGCTGCAGAAAAAGCCGCCGATCGGCAGATCAGCGACCAGACGACGAAAGGCGTTGCTGTCGTGGTCCGCCTGACCGTACAGGCCGAGGCCGCGCCCATTGCATGAGAACAGCAACGCGCCGCATTCTGGCGCGACCGTGTGCGAGGCGCGATAGCTCGCGAGCGTGCGTTCCAGATCGTAGGCGGAGGTTGCGGCGTCGCGCAGCTGAAACTGCACGACGCCGTTCTCTGGAAAGGTTGCGTTGACCCAGAGTGCGCCGCTCTGCGGATCCATGCCGAGGATCGTCCGAGTCAGAAAGTCGCCCGGCAGGTATTCGCTTGCGTCCGTCCGCATGGCGAGGCCGAGGAACAAAGAGTCGCCGAAAAGTTCGCGATCGGTCGGCGGCATGCGCTCGAAGAGTTCGGCGATGACCTCCCGCGGCGAGCGAGCGTCCAGCTCCCGAATCAGATTCTCATGCGCGGCGGTGACGAACATCGGGTCGCCGATGGGCCTGCACCCCTGGGCCACGACCGCGTCGATTTTCACATCTCCGGTCAGCGCAAGCGTGATGCAACCGGAGTGATACACGTGCTCGCCCAGAAACAGCGCCGCGCCTCCGGGCTGCCGCGCGCCGCTCGCGAGCCCGCCGATCTTGGTCGACAGCGGGAACGCGCGATCGAGGCCCTTCAGAAAAGCTTCCGTCTCGAAGCTGTAGGGGTCCGCCAGAATCAGAAAAGACGGTTGCTGATTCGCGGTCAGACGCAGTGCGTCCTCCCACACACGCACATCCGCATAGATCGGCGGGGTCTGGGCTGCATCGAGGTGCGCGCCCTTTAATTTAACGCCGGGCAACAGAGCGCCCGTGAGCGACAGGCCTGGACGATCCTCAATCTCGCGGCCCCCGCCGATGACGCCGCCGGCGCAGCAGCCGAAAATATATGCGTTTTCGAACTCCTGCTTAAGGAGCATTGCAACGGCCTCGAACCGAGGCGCATGGTGAGCGCTGACGAACGCGATCAGGATATCGGGCTCCTGCCGGCCAAGGCCAAGAAAAACCTTCTCGGCGGCGGCTTGGACCGCGGCATCGAGTGAGCTGTCGGTATCGACCGCGGACGACCAGCGCA
>DATAFY010000081.1:0-6711 GCA_036257205.1 Steroidobacter sp.
GCTGGAGGTGCAGGTGAGAGCCCTGTACGAACACGCGCGCTGCCGATGGAGCTATACGGCCTGCGAGCGAATCGACGAAAACGGCAATCCGCTGTCCAACCAGAAGTTGGCGGCGATGGCTCCACGCGATGGGTGGATTCTCGAGCCGCTGCTCAGGCTGGAGACGGCCATCGCGATGCCCGCGGTGGTTGCTGAACGCGATCTCATCAACGCCATAGGGCGCTTCGATGAGCGGCAGAGGTACGGCGAGTTTCACGATCTGTGCCTGCGGCTGGCGATGAAGAGCGAGGTAGTGGCAATAGCGCAGCCGCTGTGTTCAGTACGCGCGCACGACGAACATTACAGCGGCGACAGGGTCGCCGCACATACCAGCTGGATGCAGCTGTATGCAAAGATGGCCGAGCTCGTACCAGACTCGCAGCTGCGCTCGCTGTGCTTGCGCATGCGTGCTGAACAGTCCTGGACGTTGGTGAGGATGGGGCGTAAGGCGAGCGGCTATCGAGGATTGCTGACGACGCTACCGAGAGCCCTGATGCTGTCGTGGCGCCATCCGCGATTGTGGTATGACGCTCTGCGGAACACAGTGTCAGTCGTCGTTCCCGACGCCTTCAGATCTGCGTCGCCTGGACCAGAGCAGGTTCACGGAAAGGAGAGGCAAAGACTGCAATGAGGCGCCTGTGGAGAGCATATGTTCGCGCCGGCGCCATGAAGGAAGACGCCTTGCGGCGCTTCATGCCGTCACGGATGCGCTTTGTCCACTACAGCTGGCCGCTGCGACCCACCGTATGTCCGTGCGATGTTGATTTCTGCGCCTACTTGCTGGAACGCAACGTCCGTCAGGCGTCGATTTTCCATTTCGGCAGCGGCGGGCACCATATCGTTGGTTTGCGAAATCATGACGCCGGGCTCCAGAACGACATCCTGGCGCTTACCCTGGCGCCGCCTGAGCATTCAAGTTACGTGGCGCGCGTGATCCGTGATCCCGGTCTCGGCAAGCACTACAAGGTATTGTTCGCAGACATCTACAGCCTTGGCGCGGCCACCCTGCCCGCCTTCGATATCGTGACTCTGTTCCATCTTTGCGAGTTCGCCGACGATCGCAGCGCCGGACGCCGCCTGAACGACGCACAGGTGCTGGCGCTGTTCACGTCCAAACTCGTCGCGGGCGGCTTGCTGATGCTCTATCCGGGATCCTATGGATTTTCCCGCGTAACGCCGCTGGCAGCGCAGTTGGTGAGCGATGGCCGCATTTCATTGCTCGAGAAATATCGCAGCCTGCTCGTCTATCAGGCGCCGCGCCACCCGCCTTTGCACAGCGACTCGGAATGATCGCTCTCACGGTCGCCGCCGTTCTGATCATTGTTGTCACGGCGGGTGTTTTGCGCCGGCGACTCTATCGCAGATCGTTCAGCCTGCCGCCGCGTCGCCATGACACGATCAACTGCCGCAATAGCAAGGATGCGATTGCGGTTCGGGCGGAGGCGGACGGCATTTGCGTTCCAGACAACCTTCAGCCGCGGGGACAAACCGCTTTGCTGCAGCTGACCGTCAACGCGACATTGACTGGCCACTGGGTCGATCCGTTCATTGAGATACAGGACGAACAGCACGTTTACCGCCAGTACTTCGAGCGGGGGGCGGCGGGCCAGCGCTATCTGAATCTGTCGCCTGTGTTTCAACGCAGCGACAGGAATTCGTTGTCGAAGATTCTTCTGCGAGGCAGATCGATTCGCTGGGAGCCCGCAGCCGTCCTGCTCCTGTTTGAGTCCCCATCGCTCGAAAACGCCGCCGTGCTGGTGCTCGCACCGCATCCTGACGATGCGGAGATCGCTGCGTTCGGCATGTATGCAGCTCATCGATCATGGGTCGTTACAATCACCGCCGGGGAAAGGGCGACCGGCAATCTGGCGGCCATCGTCCCCGACAACAGAAGAGCGCACTGGGCGGCAGTGACGCGCGTCTGGGACAGTCTGTCCATTCCGCACTTCGGCGAAGTGCCTCCCGGGAGACGCGTGAATCTCGTCTGTCCGGATGGTTTGCTCGAGTCGATGTACAAGGAACCCACCCGCCCTTTCCGACTGGCCTGCGAGGAAACGTTGCCCCGCCGTCGACTTCGATCCGCAAACCACCTTCCCGAGTTTCAGCAAGGCGGCCCCGGGTACACGTGGAGCGACCTGAAAGCAGAGCTTCGTCTGCTGGTGGAAATCATCCAACCCGACATCGTTGTATGTCCCCATCCTCTGGTTGACATTCATTCGGATCACCTCTTTACGACGATAGCGCTGGAGCAGGCGATGCGTGACCTCCCGCGGAAGCCCGCTCTGTTTCTATACGCGGTCCACACCGCACGCGCTCCTCTCCATCCTTTCGGTTCCGCCCAGGCGGTAGTGTCGCTGCCGCCCTGGCAGGACGATGCCTGGATCGCCGATTCGATCTACTCGCACCCGCTCGATGCGCTCCTGCAACGGAGCAAGTACTTTGCTGTCGAGGCCATGCACGCCACGCGGCAATACACCGAGGATGAACCAGACAGCATGTTGCAGACAGTGAAGTCCATCGGCCGCAAGCTACTGGCGTTCATTGCCGGTACAGCTGTTCTTCCACACAGCCTGTTGCGGCGGACCGCAAGGCCCAACGAGATTTACTACCTCGCGAGCAGCGATACGCTGCCTGAGCTGACGCAGCGAGCATTGGCCGCTCGTTACCCAGGCGACAAGGACACTATCGATGAAACCACGTCTGCATCGTCATAACGATGCCTGGAAATCCTGCGATTGCCGCCGCCATTGTTCGTATGACGTTCTGCGCATTACACGGCCGTGGTCAAGCTCGAGGATGAGATCGCAGAATTGGAGAGCCGTCTCGCGATGAGCAATCACGATTATTGTTTTCTCGTCCCGCAAATCTGCAAGCGCAGCCAGTATCTTGCGTTCGGCGACCATGTCGAGAGCGCTGGTAGCTTCGTCAAGGATGAGTAAGGACGAATCACGATACAGCGCCCTGGCGATGCCAAGCCGTTGACGCTGGCCGCCGCTCAGGCGGACGCCACGATCGCCGACGCGTTCCGCCAGGCCGTTGGGCAGAGACGCAATGAGCTCATCGAGCTGCGCCAGCCGGGCTGCATGAACCAGCCGCGAATCGTCGATGTCCGCGCTCGCAACGCCAAACGCGATGTTCTCGGCGATCGTCGAGTCAACAAGCACAATCTGCTGGGGAACATAGGCGACAGTGCTTTGCCACGCTGGCGTTGTGATCGCATCCACAACGACGCCGTCCACCTCCACGTGCCCTGACTGCGGCGACAACAGACCCAGAATCAGGTCAGCCACCGTCGATTTTCCCGAGCCATTGGCGCCGACGACGCCGATCATCGCTCGCGCAGGAATACGCGTTGAGATAGCTCGAACCGCCGGCGCATCCGGCGCAAAACTGAAGGAGACATTCTTCAACTGAATCTCGTGCCGAGGCCTGCCTGTCCAGGAACCCCCGGATTCGACTCGACGCGTGGTTTCCTGCCGGCTTTGCGCCCGTCGCAGATCTGCGGCGACGCTGGACAGCGACGAGCTATTCGCGCGGATGCGCACGATGGCCATGAACGACTGCTGCAGCGCCGGAAGCAGTCGATAGGTGGCGAAGCCAACGAATGTGAGGTGTGCGAGCCATGGGCGCCCGTCATGCGGACGGCCGCCGAGGAGCAATGCGACGCCGACCAGGCCGACGACTGCAAGGCACTCGAGGATGTAACGCGGGCTCTGGGCAATTGACCAAGTGCTCCTTTGCGCAACGGAAAGCGCTTGGCACGAATGCAACAGTCGGTCGACGAACAGCCCGTGCGCTCTCAAGAGCAGAATTTCCTTGATGGCCGCCAGGCCTTCGGCAACCACCTTGCCCCGCTCCGCCAACAGCCGCGTTTCGATCAAACCATTGGCGCGCAATCGGCGCCGCGCAGCGAAATAGATGAGAGCGTAGCTTCCGCCCACGCCCGCCATGGCGACCATCGTGATCACGGGGCTGAACAGGATCATCGAGGCGACGATGCAGACGGTGGTGAAGATTCCCGTTACCAGCGTCAGTCCGTTTTGCAGGACTCCGTCCGTCAGCCGTGGAATTTCGTAAAGGATATTCCCGGTGAGGGTCGGACTGCTTGCGCCGGCATGAAATCTGTACTCCCGCTGCAGGTATTCGCCGAACAATGTCACACTGAATCGGACTCCCACGGCGTGGGCATACCTGTTCATGGCTGCAGCGCCAAGCAGGTTGACGCCGTTCGAAAGAAATACGGCGGCGACGAAACCAAATCCGAGCGCGACGACAAAACTGCTTTCGTCGGTGAAGCCAAGGCCGTTGTACAGCGAGGCCAGAGCAGGGCTCCGGTGGATCGACTGGGGATCGGCGAGGACTGCAAAGAACGGCAGCACCGTGGCGACGCCAACCACCGTCGACAGCGCCATGAGCATGGAGACAATCTGAAGCCCAAGCAGGCGACGCCGTTGCCGTGCATCGAGCAGGCTCCAGACTTCGAGAAGGACTCTCATTGTCGCACCACCCAACTGCCAGCTGCAGGACTGATCGCGACCTTCGACATCTCTGCCTTGTCGGTTACATCACGAGGGCAGCGTTCCGGTCACGACGGTGAAACTTTGCAAATAGTGGAAATCTGCGCGACGCAGCGCAAAACCGGGATCCTCCGGATCGCACAGGCGCGCTACTTCGTCGTAGTCCTCAGCACAGAGATAGGGTCTCAGACGCTGTCCCCAAGTACCGAGGAAGACTGCCTGCAGCAGATAGTCGATGTCCGCGCAGCTCAACGGCGAGATACGCTCGATCATGATGGTTTGCGTCGCCACGTCGCTCAATCCAGCACTGCGCAGCATCCCGACCAACGCACGAATGCCGGTTAGCTTGAGATCCTCGATGCCGTAGCGCTCGACATAGTAACGTCGTACCGCCTCATCGACCCGACGCTCAAGTTGGGCGTCCCAGGCAAATATCATGTCCGGCAGGAACGAGCTCTGACCAACGACCAAGCGCCCTTGGGAGCGCAGTAACGCTGCCAAGGTCTTCACTCCCATCAACGGGTCACGGAGGTGGTTGATGGTGTTCACGCACCATGCCAGATCGAAGCTCCCGGCCTGCAGCGGCGGTTTTGACACGTCAGCCTGCAGGAGTAGCGACTGCGACGGGGCGATGGCGCGTGCGCGGCGGACATGTGCTGCAGCCAGATCCAACCCCACTGCGATACCGTCCGGGCCAATCTCGTGCGCGAGCCAACCAAGAACCTCGCCAGTGCCGCATCCGCAATCAACGACATGGTCGCCACGACGCAATTGCAGCGAGGCTATGATCCGGCGCAGCTCAGGCTCTGCGAATCGGTTGAACAGGCTCAGTTTCTGTGAATAGTCACGTGAGGGGGTGTCCCCCAGCAGACCGCCTCGCGGTGTTGCTGCGACTGCTTGCATTCTTCAGCTCGGCTGCGCTTCGAACTGCACTACCGATGAATGTGACGGCATCCTCTGCGCGACATCCGCGTAGGCGGCTGCAAACTTGCGGCCGACCGCCTCGAAGGAAATTTCCCGATCGAAATGAGCGCGCGTCGCCAGCCGTAGCTCGTGTCGCGGCCGTCGATTGATCTCCACCAGCGCTTCGGAAAAATACGGTGCGTCGCCACAGGGCCACAGCGTCCCGACTGCCCCCCCTCCGGTAAGCGATCGAAACGAAGGTATGTCTGTCACCACTGGCGGCAGTCCGCAGGCGAGCGCCTCGATCAACGAATAACCGCTCCCTTCCCGACGGCTTCCGATCACGAAGAGATCGGCGGCTTGCATCATCGTTTCAATTCGCTCATGCGGAACGTAGCCCACGAGATGCACCCTGCCCGCCAGAAGAGAATCGCCATCGATTCGATTGCGCACCTGACGCAGCAGGGCCGCTGAGGCGAAGCAACACCAGAGCCTCAAACCGGGCAAGCGCTGTGCCGCCCTGGCGACGCCATCCAGCACCGTCAGTGGGTCCTTGTTCTGATCCAGATGTCCTACCCAAAGTACACACGGATCGCCGTCCATTCCGGTCAGCTGGCGAGCCGTGGCTTGCTCACCCGGCATGAAGCGAGTGGAGCACTCCGGGATTTCGTAAATGACCGTCTGTGGATGAAACAGACGAGCTTCCTCGTAGGGTCGCGCCTGCTCGCGCGCACAGAAGGTCACCGAAGAAACGACGGACAAGGCCTTGCGCCATTGCCGTCGGCGCCACATTCGCGGCGGCCGGCCGGCGTGATCCTGCACAAGAATCGGCGTCTGCGGCGCGAAGGCCGACAGAGCGGCGACATCGGCAAGGAATCCGAGGCCGTGCACATGGCATACATCCGGTTTCAGTTCGGCGAGGAGCCGCCGAAAGGTCTGCGTGCGCGCAATACCCTCTCCCTCGCGCTCGGGCTCGGGCTGCACAAAGTAATAGTCGACCTCGTTGCGTCTGAATTTCTCCGGCGCATGACTGGCCTGAATCACGGAAACACGTATCCCCGCTCCCTGAGTCGCTTCTGCGATATCCACGAGGGACCACCAGTCCCGCAACAACTGTTCCGGTCGCCGCTTCTGCGGGTCGAGGAAGAAACTGATCTGGGCGACGTGCAGCACCTGTCTGCACCTCTAGAGACTCGAAACACGCGGGTCCCGCAGCCGCACGAACTTCTTCGAAACGCCCAGTTCCCAGGGG
>DATAFY010000093.1:0-6234 GCA_036257205.1 Steroidobacter sp.
GCCGTCCATGAACCGGTGACCGCAGTCCAACTCTCGCGAGGCAAGGCCGAAGCGCAATTGCTCTTCGAGATCGCTCTGGTGATGCAGGATGTGAGCCGCCTGTCAGCCGATCTGCTCTTGTTCTATACGCAGGAATTTTCGTTCGTCGAGTTGCCCGAAGCCTTCACTACCGGCTCCTCGATCATGCCTCAAAAGCGCAACCCCGATGTATTCGAGCTGATTCGCGGTCGCGGCGCAACGGCGCAAGCGTGCCTGTTCGAAGTGCTGGGCGTGGTCGCAAAACTGCCGTCTGGATACCAGCGCGATCTGCAGCTCATCAAGGCGCCGCTGTTCCGCAGCATCGATCTGTGCCTCGAAGCCCTCTCGATTCTGCCCGCCGCTCTCGAGGGCGTGCGCTTTCGTCCGGAAAAAATTCGTCTCGAACCGTCCATTCATGCCGCTGATCAGGCGTACGAGCTTGTGGTAAAGGAAGGACTTTCCTTTCGCGAAGCGTATCGCAGCGTTGCAGAAAAACTGCGGACGAAGTGACTCGCCGACGGCAAATAGTGCGTTATCTCAACACATGCCGCTCATCAAACCGGCGAGTATACTGATCGGTCACTAGAGCTAATGAACATGCACGCACATAAGAAGCCCGAAACGTCTGCCGAGGCATACTCAAGCCGCCGCGGTCAAGAACCACGAGTCCGTAGTCCTATGATCTGGTCGGAACCCTATACGCTCGCGCAGCTCAGCCTTATCCACCAAAAGAATCTCAACGCTCATCTTGGAATCGAGTTCATCGAGCTCGGCGATGACTACATCAAGGCCCGCATGCCCGTCGACAACCGCACGCGACAGCCGTTCGGGATTCTCCACGGAGGCGCTTCGGTCGCGCTCGCCGAAAGTCTGGGCAGCGCAGGCGCGGATCTCGTGGCGGATCGCAACAAATATCGAGTCGTCGGTCAGGAAATCAACGCGAACCACGTTCGCGCCGTGTCGGGCGGTTGGGTGATCGGAACAGCCAGACCCGTCCACATCGGCCGCCGCAGCCACGTCTGGGAAATACGCATTACCGACGAACAGGAGCGGCTCGTGTGTGTTTCGCGCATCACGATGTTCGTACTCGACCGCGAGCCGCAGCACCAGACCAGCTGAGCCACTGCACGCGCCGGCGAGCTTTAGAAACCGTCCCTCTCCTCTATACTGCACGCCATGACGGGCCCCGAAGCCAAACTCATCGCATTGGCGGCGGCAGCGCTGCTGAGCGGAGGTTGCGGCCTGAAAGGCCCGCTGTATTTACCCGACCGCCCGCCGCAGGCGGCGTCGCCGTCCAATGAAGCGCAGGAGGCGCCGAGAGGGCGGCGAACGGCGCCGCGACCTGCGACTGAATCGCAAGAAGAAGAGGCCGCTCAGACGGAGGAAACGCCTCCAGGCTCGATGGGCGACCCGGAGCGTGCCGCGAAATCCGAATCGAGCGCTGCGCCGCCGGACTTTTGATGAGCGGCCGACGCAAGCTCGTCCTCGTGGACGGGTCCTCTTATCTGTATCGAGCGTTTCACGCACTTCCGCCGCTGAGCAATTCCAAAGGCGAGCCGACCGGCGCCGTGCTCGGCGTGCTCAACATGCTGCAAAAGCTGTGCAAGGAAGAGGCGCCGCAGCTGATCGCAGTAGTATTTGATGCGCCGGGGCGCACGTTCAGAGACGAACTCTTCGAAGAATACAAGGCGCAGCGCACGCCAATGCCGGACGACTTGCGCGCGCAATTGCGTCCGCTGCTCGACTGTGTGGAAGCGATGGGACTGCCGCTGCTGCGGGTCGATGGCGTGGAAGCGGACGATGTGATCGGCACGCTTGCCGCACGCGCCGCGGCGAGCGACATCGATGTGCTGATTTCGACCGGCGATAAGGATATGGCCCAGCTGGTCAATGACCGCATCACGCTCGTCAACACCATGACGGGCTCGCGTCTCGACCGCGCCGGCGTGAAAGCCAAGTTCGACGTCTCTCCGGAACAGATCGTCGATTATCTTGCCCTTGTCGGCGATGCGAGCGACAACATCCCCGGCGTAGCGAAGGTCGGGCCGAAGACTGCCGCAAAGTGGCTCAACGACTACGGAACGCTCGATAAGCTCATTGCAAACGCGGACTCGATCAGCGGCAAGGTCGGCGAAAGCCTGCGATCAAGCCTCAAAGACCTGGAACTATCCAAGCGTCTTGCGACCTTGCACTGCGACGTTCCGCTCGATTATTCACCGGAGTCTCTGGCGCCGCGCGAAGCAGATCGCGAGCGGCTGCGCGCTCTGTACACGCGCCTTGAGCTGCGTGCATTTTTGCGCCAACTCGGCGAGACCGAGGGCGATGCACCGACGGCGTTCCAGAGCGGGGTCGCAGAATCGCCCCAAGCGCGCGCGCCGCGCAATTACGAGTACCTCACCTCGCCGGACGCGCTGCGCGGCTGGATCGATCGACTGCAGAGGTCGGAGCTCATGGCCTTCGGCGTGCAGACGAGCGGGGCCGACTACATGCAGGCCCAAATCGTCGGCGTCGCTTTCAGCATCGAGCCGAATGCAGCCGCGTACGTTCCGCTGGCGCACGACTACGCTGGCGCGCCCGCTCAGCTCTCTCGCGATGAGGCGCTGGCATCTCTCAAACCCTTGCTGGAAAGCGATCGACCGGCAAAGGTCGTGCATGACGTGAAGTTTCTCGGACACGTGCTCCAGCGTGCAGGGATCGAGCTGCAGGGCGTGCGCTTCGATTCGATGCTGGAATCGTACGTGTGGAACAGCACGGCCGCGCGACACGAAGTGGATGCGCTCGCGCGGAAGTATCTCGGGTTCGACGCGGTTCGCTACGAGGAGTTGACTGGCCGCGGCGCGAAGCAGATCAGCTTCAGTCAGCTCGACGTCGAATCCGCCGCGCAATACGCGGCCGAACGCGTCGATCTCGTGCTGCAGCTGCATCGCACGCTCTGGCCGAAGATCGAAGGCGCCTCTCCCCTACGGACGCTCTATGAAACTATTGAGCAGCCGCTCGCGCCGGTGCTGCGGAGAATGGAGCGCCGGGGCGTGCTGATCGACGGCGCATTGCTGCGTCAGCAGAGCATCGAGCTTGCCGAGCGCATCCGCGACTTGGAGGCGCGGGCGCACGCGGCCGCAGGCGGTCCGTTCGCGCTGGAATCTCCTAAGCAGCTGCAGGAAGTGCTGTTCGGCAAACTCGCTCTGCCCGTGCTGCGCAGAACGCCGACGGGCCAGCCGTCCACGGCGGAAGACGTCCTAGAGGAGCTTGCGGAACGATACGAGCTGCCGCGAATGATCATGGACTATCGCGCTTACGCGAAGCTCAAATCGACCTACACCGACAAGCTGCCGGCGCAGATCAATCCGGCGACGCAACGCGTCCATACCTGCTATCAGCAGGCCGTCGCCGCCACCGGACGCCTGTCTTCCATCGAGCCGAATCTGCAGAACATCCCCATACGCACTCCTGAAGGCCGACGCATCCGCCGCGCGTTCATCGCTCCGCCGGGCTGGGTCATCGCGGCCGCGGACTACTCGCAGATCGAGCTGCGGATCATGGCGCATCTTTCGAGCGATGCCGGTTTGCTGCGAGCGTTCGCCGAAGACCGGGACATCCACCAAGCCACGGCGGCGGAAATTCTGGGATTGCCGCTCGAGGCGGTGACCTCCGAACAACGCCGCTCCGCGAAGATGATCAACTTCGGACTGATCTACGGGATGTCGGCGTTCGGTCTCGCCAGTCGTCTGGGCATCGAACGAGCGGACGCACAGCGCTACGTCGATCTTTACTTCCAACGCTATCCCGGAGTGCGCCGGTACATGGAGGAAACGCGCCAACAGGCTCGCGAGCGCGGCTACGTCGAGACGGTATTCGGCCGCCGTTTGTATCTCAACGACATCACCGCCCGAAACAGCGCATTGCGACAGGGCGCCGAGCGCGCAGCGATCAACGCGCCGATGCAGGGCACCGCCGCCGACATCATCAAACGAGCCATGATAGAGGTGGATCGCTGGCTCGCGCAGTCCAGGATGGACGCCCACCTGATCATGCAGGTGCACGATGAACTCGTGTTCGAAGTACGTCGCGAATTAGTGGATGAGCTCACCGTACGCGTGCGCGAGGTGATGAGCGGCGCGGCTCAATTGCACACGCCGCTGAAGGTCGACGTCGGCGTCGGCGAGAACTGGGACGAGGCGCATTGAGAGTCGCGCTCGACGCATTTGGGCGAAGAGTCCTTCCAGACTTTGTGCCGCCGCCGGAAGCCTGTAGCCTGTCGGCGCTTTTTTTCATTCATGGGAGAGCGATTATGCGTAAGGCGTTTCTTGCGACCGCGCTGCTGCTGGCCTCGGGTGGGGCGGCGATGGCGGCTGACAACGGCGTCTATCTCGGCGCGTCGGTCGGCAAGGCGAACCTGGACATAGACAATATCGGCGGCGTCAGCGCCGCGGACTTCAAGGGCGAAGATACCGGCTACAAGCTCATCGCGGGCATTCGTCCGCTCGACTGGCTGGCGGTCGAAGCAAGCTACGTGAATTTCGGCGAGCCGGACGACACGGTGGGCGGCGTGAATCTGCAGGCTGAAGGCGATGGCATTTCGGCGTTCGCCGTCGGCTTTCTCGCCATCGGCCCCGTGGATCTGTTCGCGAAAGGCGGCCTCATCAGCTGGGATTCGAAGGTCAGCGGCGGCTTCGATGATGACGGCACTGATCTTGCGTACGGAGCGGGCGCGCAGGTCCGAGTCTGGAGCATCAGCCTGCGAGCCGAATACGAAGTATTCGACGTCGAGGACGTCGATCTCAACATGGCCTCGATCGGAGTGACGTATACGTTCCTCTGAGGGCTCGACTGAGGCGGTTCGCTTCGCTCTTCTTCACTCAACAGCTCGCACGCGCCAAGAGCGCGGAAAAAGTCCGAACAACAAACGTCGCTCCTGCTTGGCTTTGAGTACGAGAGGAACGACGCGGCTGACGGCGAGACTGCGCGAGCTTGTACTGGATCGTCGTACTCCCTCAGTTCTGATCGCAGGCGCTTGCGAGCGGCGGCTGACCGGCTGCGGCGTGAGCGGTCAAACTTCGCTGAAAACCGCCGTCGCCGTCGCAGGTTGACGACGGAAGGGCGACATTTTTTCATCATTGCAGGGTGAAACGGCCGGGGAACTTTAGCGGGCGCAACGCGTCTGATCGTTCGAGCGTCGGCCAGGTCGCTCCCGTCCGCTGACCTCCCTGAGTGGACGGCAACCCGGTCCATCCCCATGCCGGGTGACACTGCCCCGATGGCTCATGCAGCCATCGGGGTTCTTTTTGCTCACTCCTTCGGGGCAGCGAGAATCCGCAACACCTCTCCTCGTGCTTCCTCGACCCCTGTTTTGTCCACGGCCGAGAACAGCTGGGCGGTGACGAGTTCGTCCATTGCGGCCCGCACCTGCTTCAGCGCGGCGAGCGCAGCGCCACGGCTCAACTTATCGGCTTTCGTGAGCAGGACGTGCGCGGGCAGCCCCTGCGCTCGCGCCCATTGGAGCATCTGCAAATCGAATTCCGTCAGCGGGTGGCGCACGTCCATCACCACCACAAGCCCTTTCAGGCATTCACGAGTCTCGATATAGCGCGTCAACAGACGCCGCCAGCGTTGCTTCATCTCTTCCGGAACGTTTGCGTACCCGTAACCCGGGAGGTCGACCAGCCGTTCATTCTCGGCGAGAGTGAAAAAATTGATGAGCTGGGTCCGACCGGGCGTCTTGCTGGTCCGGGCCAGATCCTTGCGACCGGCGATCGCATTTAGCGCACTGGATTTGCCCGCATTGGACCGACCCGCGAAGGCGATTTCCGCGCCCAAGTCAGGCGGACATTGTTCCAGGCGCGCAGCGCTGGTCAGGAAGGCGGCTTGCGGGAATTTGAGCATCGAGGCGAACGGGTCCGTGCGTCAGTGCGAGGCGAACTTTCATTAAGCCTCGCTAGTGTACAATTCCGCGCCTTTTTAGCGTGGCGGCGATCGGCTAGCCGCGCCCACGCAGAGTCCACCAAGAGAGAATCTGGAGAACGCATGATGAAGGTCCAGCCCGCCGCCCTGCTCTCTGCAGTGTGCATCGTCTTTGCGCATGCGAGCGGGGCTGCCGACGGCTCAGCGGAAGCAGGGCAGAGTAAAGCGGCGCCCTGCGTCGCCTGTCATGGCGTGAATGGGAACAGCGCCAACCCTGTGTGGCCCAGTCTGGCCGGTCAGCACTCACCATACATCGTC
>DATAFY010000115.1:0-2441 GCA_036257205.1 Steroidobacter sp.
ACGGTCCTCGTACGAGGCGAATCAGGGACGGGTAAGGAACTCATTGCCCAGGCGCTTCACTACAACTCGCTGCGTGCGAAGCGGCCCTTCATCAAAGTGAGCTGCGCGGCGCTGCCCGACAGCCTCATCGAGTCCGAGCTCTTCGGCTACGAGAAAGGCGCGTTTACGGGCGCGCACGCTCCCAAACGTGGCCGGTTCGAGCTGGCGGAGGGAGGCACGCTGTTTCTGGATGAGATCGGGGAGCTCAACCTCTCGACGCAGATCAAGCTTCTGCGCGTGCTGCAGGCGCGCGAATACGAGCGGCTCGGCGGCACGAAGACGATTCGCGCGAACGTCCGGCTCATCACAGCGACGAACAAAGACATCGAGAAAGGGATTGTCGACGGCAGCTTTCGGGACGATCTGTACTACCGCCTGAATGTGTTCGCGATCTTCATCCCGCCCCTTCGCGAGCGAAAGCCGGATCTGCTCCTGCTCGCGGATCACTTTCTGGAGAAGGCGTCGGTTGCGCACGGGAAGCACATCAAACGGATCTCGACCCCCGCCATCGACATGCTGATGGCGTATCACTGGCCAGGCAACGTGCGCGAGCTGGAGAATGCGATCGAACGCGCGGTGGTGGTCTGCGATGGGCAGGTCGTGCACGCGCATCATCTGCCTCCCACGCTGCAGACGGCCGCCTCGTCCGGCGCCGTGATGAGCCTGTCGTTGCAGGACGCGATTGCCGCGTACGAAAAGGATCTCATTCAGGACGCGCTGAAAACCTCGCGCGGGAACCGCGCCAAGGCCGCGCGCTTGCTCAACACCACCGGCCGCATCATGAACTACAAGGTCCGCCAGCTGGGGATCGACTGGCGCCGGTTCAAGAAGTAACAAAATCGCCAGCCCGAACCGCAACACCTACAAAGTTGTCTGTCGAATTGCGTCTTCTGCACGCGACGCCGGTGACGCCGTGATCGCGTTTCGCGGAACACAGAATCTCCGGGACGTTGCGTCAACAGGAAGATTGTTGAAAACTACAAGAATGTAGGCGTACCCCTTCAGCCATACGCCTTTGTGGGATCGCCAACCTGCGCAGATCCACGAATTGCTTAGCAAATCCGCATTCCCGGTCGTACGCCGCGTGGCGTCTGTCTTGCAAAATGCCCGGCGGTCATTTCCGATCGCCGCCGCGTGCGGCCCGTTTCTCATTGCTGCGAGGTGCTCAATGAATCAAGCCGATACTGCCTGGATGCTGGTCTCGACCGCGCTCGTCCTGCTCATGACCCCGGCCCTCGCGTTCTTCTACGGTGGCCTCGTCCGATCGAAGAATGCCCTCAACACGATGATGATGAGCTTCATTTCGCTCGGCTTCGTCGGTCTTCTGTGGGCGGTCATCGGGTACTCGCTGTCGTTCGCGCCGGGAAACAACTACATCGGCGATCTGTCTCGCTTCGCGCTCAAAGGCGTGGGCCTCGAGGCGCAGGGCACCATTCCGCACTATCTCTTCATGGCCTATCAAGGCACGTTTTGCATCATCACGGCCGCCCTCATTTCCGGAGCGATTGTCGAGCGCATGCGCTTCTCTGCCTACCTGATGTTCATCGTCTTGTGGGCGCTCGTGGTCTACTCGCCGGTCGCGCATTGGGTTTGGGGCGGCGGGTGGCTTGCCAAGCTGGGCGCGCTCGATTTTGCGGGCGGAACGGTCGTTCACGTCAATGCCGGCGTTGCGGCGCTCGTCGCCGCGCTGGTGGTTGGCAAGCGCAAGGACTATCCAAGCTCGTCGCTGCTTCCGCACAATGTCCCGTTCACACTCCTGGGCGCGGGCTTGCTGTGGTTTGGCTGGTTCGGATTCAACGCAGGCAGCGCCCTGGGGGCGAGCCCGATCGCCGGTTTGGCGTTTGTGACGACGTTCCTCGCACCCATGGGCACACTGGTTGTCTGGACCCTCATGGATTACATGAGGCAGGGCAAACCGACGGCCGTCGGATGCGCCACGGCCATCGTGGTCGGACTCGTCGCGGTGACGCCCGCTGCGGGTTTCGTCGGGCCGATGAGCGCAATCGCGCTGGGCGCCATCGCGGCGGTCCCGAGCTACATGGGTCTGATGTGGCGCGCGAAGACTTCTCTTGACGATTCGCTCGACGTCGTTGCCGCACACGGCGTCGGCGGGACAGTGGGCGCGCTGCTCACCGGGGTGTTCGCCCAGAAGGCACTGAATGGTCTGACCGATGGCGTGCTGTTCGGCAATCCGGCACAGCTCGGCATTCAAGCCACCGCCGTCGCGGCCACCATTGTCTACAGCGGCGTCGTCAGCTTCGCGCTGCTCAAGCTCATCGCCGTCGTCGTTCCGTTGCGTGTCTCGGCCGCCGACGAAGATACCGGTCTGGATCTGAGCAATCACGGCGAAGAGGCCTACGTGCACGGAGAGAATCTGACGATGCCCATCGGAGCTTCCCCTG
>DATAFY010000178.1:0-1640 GCA_036257205.1 Steroidobacter sp.
GCAGGATCATCGGCAGGCACAGCATGTTGAGCGGATTCTTGTCGACCAGCCGGCGCGCGCCGAGGTCCGGCAGTGTGTGGCCGACCAGCCGTCCATACACGGCGCGCAACTGATCCGCTTCCTGTTGCGTCAGGTTGGCAAGATCGGCCGGGTAACGTTGTCCCGCGTGCTCCATGCGTTCGATCAACTGGTAAACGTAGCCGCGCTCGTCCATCGACCGGAAATCCGGGTGCGCATCGAGCATCTGTTCGAGCAGCGTTGTGCCCGAGCGCGGGAATCCGATCACGAACACCGGGCTCTGCGACATGGAAGGGCCCGCCACGAGTTTCCAGGTTGCGTATGCCTGCGCATCGACCGATCGCGTCACCATCGGCAAGGGCTGGCCCTTCGCTGTCGACAGCTCCGGGGCAGCCTGCCGTGCGATTTCCATTTGCGCGGCGTGGGCAACTTCGAGTGCGTTCCATGCCTCGCGATAATGCGCCTGTCGGTCGTACGCCGAGGCGAGGCCGAAGGCCGCGCTCGATACGAGCTCCGTGTCCCCGGCCACATCCAGCACGCGCTGATAGAGCGCGGCCGCGTCGGCAGGGCGACCTTCGCGCATCGCCATCACCGCGTGCGCGCGCCACACGTCGACGCGTGCGTCGAGCGCGCCTGCCCCCAAAGCATCGACGGCGCCCAACGGCGCCTGCTGCAGTTCGCGCCGCGCCTGATCGATCAGATTGTTCCGTTCGTATAGAGCAACGCGCTGCGCCGTAATGCGCAGCCGTATGGCTTCAGCCGCTGGCCCATCGGGCAGGCGCGCCTGCGCCAATACTTTCAGCGCGATCTCCAACCGTCCCAGGACGGACAAAATGGAAGCGAGGACCAATGCTTGCGAAGCCGGCTGCGGAGGCCATGCGTCGGCGCCTTCCAGCATGGCCTCCTCGCCCTCCAGATCCCCGCAGACGTGGCAGGCATGGGCCGCCTCCAGCCGCGCCTCGATGGATCGCGGCGCAAGCCGTACCGCATCCAGCAACACGCCGCGCGCCAGCGACCAGCGCTGCTGCTGGATGTAAAGCAGGCCGAGGTTGTAATGCACGTCGGCATCGCCGGGCGCCAGCGATTTGGCCTTCGACAGCGCGCGTTCCGCCGTCGCCACGTCACCCGCTTGCCGGCACGCTTCGCCGAGATTGTTCCACCACGCCGGGACATCCGGCTGAATGCGTGTCAATCTTTCAAAGGTCTGCGCGGCCCGCGGGTAATCGCCCGTCTGCTGTTGCGTCACGCCAAGCAGCGCGAGGAATGCTTCGTTCTCGGCCTCGGCATCGGAAACCTGCGCCGCCAGCGCGAGCACGCGTTGCATGTCGCCTGCATTCCATGCGGTAGCCATGGATTCGACGATGGCGGTGACCGAAGCAGTCATGCGGATCAGTCCTGCAGGATGGCTGCACTCTAGCGGAACAAAAAAAGGGCACCGCTTGCGCGGTGCCCTTGTCCAGCCCTGCCGTCGTACCGCCGTTGCGAACGCTCAGAACTTCAGCGTCGCCCGCGCCCAGTAGTAGCGGCCCATCATGTCGTAGGTGGCGGAGTCCGTGTTGCCTTGCCCGTTCTGGTAGATCAGCGGCGGCAGTTTGTCGAAGACGTTGTCCACGCCCACGTCG
>DATAFY010000191.1:0-4203 GCA_036257205.1 Steroidobacter sp.
TAAACCGCGCTCGCTATTTATTTCCGCCGGCGTCTACGTCGGTGGGCCATCGCCTGTTCATTGGCCGCGAGACTGGCGCCGACATCGGGTGACGCGGCGTGTTTTCATCGTCGGCTTCGGGACTGTTGCCGGCTGACCTGCCGACGATCTGGCGTCGAGGAAATTCAGTACGTACACGCACGACGAACAACAGCTGCATGACGTACTGTCGGTAGGCGCCGCTCGCCTCAATGCGTGCGCAGGACTGGCAGCACACTGGCGTTCTCGGAGCCCCCCCGTTCGCCGCCCCGCCTCCTTCGTTCAATTCGGCGCATGCGGCGCATCGACGCCCGCGCCCGACCTTGATCTGTCGTCTTCCTGCGCGGCGATGGCGCCCAGTCACAGTTCTTTACTGCGTCACGTCCGACGCTAGAATCATTTCATGAATCCTGCCACAAGCACCAGAGATATCCCATCGCTGATGGACGCGATTGGACGGGCCGCTGTATCCGCGGCGCGCGTCCTCGCACAAGCCTCGACGGCCGCCAAGAACACTGCGCTGTTGAGCGCCGCGGCCGCTATACGCGAGCGAAGCGCGCAAATTCTTGAGGCCAATCGCGAAGACATGCAGCAGGCGAGGGCGCGTGAATTGTCGGACGCGTTGCTCGATCGCCTGCTGCTCGATGACAAGCGCATTGAGGCCATGGCGCGCGGCCTGGAGGACGTGGCTGCGCTGCCCGATCCGATCGGCGCCGTGATCGCCGACTGGACCCGTCCTAATGGTCTACGCATCCAACGCGTGCGTGCGCCGCTCGGCGTGATCGGCGTCATCTATGAGAGTCGCCCGAACGTAACGGCTGACGCCGGCGCACTGTGCTTGAAGGCAGGCAATGCAGCGATCCTGCGCGGCGGCTCGGAGAGCACGCATTCGAGCCGCACGATCACTGAGTGCCTGATCCGTGGACTAGTTTCGGCGCGGCTGCCGGAAGAGGCGATCCAGATCGTGCCGACGGCCGATCGCGCGGCCGTGGGTTATTTGCTTTCGTCCATGGCGCAGTGGGTCGACGTAGTCGTGCCGCGCGGCGGGCGCAGTCTAGTTGAGCGCGTGCAAAAGGAAGCGCGCGTGCCTGTGATCGGCCATCTCGAGGGAATCTGCCACGTGTATGTCGATCGCGACGCCGATCCGGCCATGGCTCGCGACATCGTGCTCAATGCTAAATTGCGTCGCACTGGGGTGTGCGGCGCGGCGGAGACGCTGTTGCTGGATCGCGCCTATGCGGGCGGCGCGGCGGTCGTGAAGGCGTTGCTCGATGCGGGTTGCGAAGTTCGCGGGGACGAGCGCGTGCTGCAATTTGATCCGCGGGTGAAGCCGGCCGCTGAAGAGGACTGGTCGACGGAATATCTGGACGCCGTCATCTCCGCGAAGACCGTCGAAGGTGTGGACGCGGCCGTCGAGCACATCGAGAAGTACGGCTCAGCGCACACCGAGTCGATCGTGACGAGCAACGCGCACACGGCCGATCGTTTTCTTTCGAAGGTCGACAGCGCGATTGTGCTGCACAACGCGTCCACTCAGTTCGCTGACGGCGGTGAGTTCGGCATGGGTGCAGAAATCGGCATCTCGACCGACAAGTTTCATGCGCGCGGCCCAGTCGGCGTCGAACAGCTGACCAGCTACAAATATGTAGTGCGGGGATCGGGACAGGTGCGTCCGTGAGGTTTTTTCAGCGCTGCGCCGCTGCGGCGCTCTTCACTTTTCTTCTGGCGAACGCGGCGCAGTCTTCTTCGGACCTCGAGCTTGCGGGGCTCAAAGCGGCCATCGAGCGAGCGCGCCAGGAACAGTTGAACGCCTTGGCGCCTACAAACTTTGCGGCGGCGCTGCGTGCGTACGAAACCGCGCTCAAGGATCAGGAGCGCCGCCGCGATGGCGAACGCATCCGCGCCCGCATACAGGAGGGCGAAAACGCCCTGCGAGCGGCTGAGCGCAACGCGATGAGCGCGCGTGAGTCGCTGAGCGGGACATTAAAGGCGCGTGAGGACGCGCTTGCCGCCGACGCGCCCGGGCATGCGCCAGAGGCTTGGAGCAAGGCGAATGAGCGCTTCCTTCAGGCAATGGCGAGCAACGAAGCGGGCGACCTGGGCAATGCACAACGCCGAGCCGCCGAAGCGCAGGTGCTGTTGAGGGATGTGGAGCTCACGGCCATCAAGAATGGCATTCTGGGCGAGGCGCGGACCCTCATCGCGCAGGCGGATGAAGCCAAGGTGGAGCGCTTTGCGCCGCGCAGCCTGCAGGCCAGCAAGCGACGGCTGGCGGACGCAGAGCAGGAGATTCAACGCAATCGGTACGATCTCGCGCTGCCGCGCAGGCTCGCCGCCGATGCGCGCTATGAGGCGCATCACGCGCTCTATCTCGCCCGACTGATCGAGCGCACTCTGCAGGAAAAGGACGATCGGGCCGGCGTTGAGGTTTTAATCTTGTCTGTAGAGGAGCCGCTGCAGCGCATGGCCTCGGGCATGGAAATTTCTGTCCAGTTCGATCGTGGTTTTCAGGAGCCGCTGAAGGAGCTGGGCGAGCATGCGCAACAGCAGGCGCAGGAACTGCGACGTCTGAAACTCGAGCTCGAAGAGCGCGAGGACCGCGTCGCGGCGCTCGAAGCGCAGGCGCAAAGACTTGAAGCTCGCCTGGGCGGGGTTTCCGAGGAGCGCATCGCGCTTCAGCGTCGCCTTGATGCGCAAGATCGCCTACGTGCAAACGTCGCCGCGATCTCCGGATCATTCACGCCAGACGAAGCCCGCGTTGAGCGGCATGGCGACGACGTCGTCGTGTCCTTGCTCGGCGTCGGCTTTCCGAGCGGCCGCAGCACAATTGGTCCGGAGAGCGCTGCGCTCATGCAGAAGGTGCAGAAGGCGCTTGCGTTGTTTCCTGACGCGGTGATTGCGGTCGAAGGTCATACGGACGCCAACGGGGGCGAATCGGCGAATCTAATCCTGTCTCAGGATCGTGCCGATGCGGTCCGGCAATATCTGGGGACCCAGTTCGGCCTAGATCCGGAAAAAATCAGCTCGATCGGCTACGGCGAAGCACGCCCGGTCGCAACCAATGAAACGGCCGCCGGCCGCGCACGCAATCGCCGCATCGATCTCATCATCCATCCCGAAGGGCGGAACTGAGCGGTTGGTCCGCCGCCTCAGTCAATTCGCGTCAGCGATGATGCGTATGCTCATGCTGCGCATGGGCGTGCTCCGCGCAGCGCTCGCAATTCACCCAGCCCGAGTCGCCGTTCACGTAGTGTTCTTTTTTCCAGATCGGGACGCGGTGCTTCACTTCATCGATGATGTAACGACAGGCGGCGAACGCTTCGGCGCGGTGTCTCGAGCTGACGCCTACCCACACCGCGAGATCGCCGATGGCCAGCGAGCCGATGCGATGCACGCAGGCGGCCTTCAGCACGCCGAAGCGCTCGATCGATTCATTCACGATGCGCTCGCCCTCCTTGTTCGCAAGCGCTTCGAACGCCTCGTATTCCAGGCGCGTGACAACGAGGCCTTCGTTGTGGTTGCGCACCCAGCCCTCGAACGATGCATAGCCGCCCGCAGCGGGATCTTCGAGCGATGCACGATACATCTCGGGCGTCAATGCGATCGTGCTGAACGAGAACGCTTTCATCCGCCGGCCACCGGGGGTATGAAGACCACTACGTCGCCATGCCTGAGCGGTGCGCGCCAGTCGCTGAAGTCCGCGTTGAGCGCCACCTTGAGTTGGGAGGCGGCCAGTTGGAAGCCTCGCTGAGCACGCAGCTCCTCGTATAGCTCCGCGGGCGTCGCGGCGGCGGTGTCGAGCGTTTCATCAGAGCGCCCGGCCTGCTCGCGCAAGACCGCGAAGTACTGGACGCGGACCGTCTTGCGCACGGCAGGTATGCTGCTGCCGGTTTCCGCGGCCCGCGAGGGCGCGCTCGCACCCGCGCCTGACAGCTTGTCGCTGGCAGCCCTGAATTCTTCCCGCGTGTTCACGTTGTCGAGCGCTTGCGCATCGGGAAGGTCGAGCAGGCATACGTTGGAATTGATCATAAACTTCCGCGGGCAATGTTTCCCGATCGCGAGATGCTCGAACAGCGCTTCGCGCGCCGCAGGCTCCCATATCGCGCACAGCGGCTCGGGCAATCCATCGTGAGCGCTGCGATAAGCCGTCGCGATGCGCTGCGGATCGCGCTGCTCGATGAGAAA
>DATAFY010000237.1:0-4283 GCA_036257205.1 Steroidobacter sp.
CAGCCATACGACGCGGGCTTGGTCTCGTGAACGATGAGGATCCCGAGCGCACCGTGCCGCGCGCCCTCCTCATACTTATATGTCCAACGGCCGTAATACGTCATGGCGCGGCCGCCGAACTCACCGGACTCCGTTTCGAAGTCCGGATCGTTCACCAGCACGATGCCGAGCTTTCCGCGCATGTCGATCCCCTGGTAGTCATCCCAACTACGTTCCGGCGCGGTCACGCCGTAACCGAGGAACACCAGAGGTACATCGTCGAATTTCACTTGGTCGATGTTCGTCGCTGCCGCGCGGATCGCGATGTCTTTGCCTTGCGCTAGCGGGCGGCGCTGGCCCTTCGTCGTCACGCTCGCATCGACTGGCCCGCTGATGTTGAACTGCGCGAGCGGCACGTCCTGCGTCCAGGCCCGCTTGCCATCCTTCGAATCGCCACCCGGCTGAAGTCCAGCCGCCTTCATCTGCTCAACGAGGTAAGCAACCGTTTTCTGCTCACCTGGCGTGGCGGGGCCGCGCCCCTCGAACGCATCGGAGGACAGAGTCTTCACGTGCTGGGAGAGCCGAGCCGGGTCGACCGTGACATCGGCAATGGCTGTAGAAACCGATTGCCCTGCCAGACACAGGATGAGTGCGGAAAGGACAGTCGGCGTATGCATGGTTGGGTTTCGACGGGTGGTGTTCATCGAGGTATTGTACAAGCATGTTCAAGCCAGCTATTGCTCTCTTCGCAGGCCTGCTGCTCGCCCTGAGCAGCACAATCAGCTTCGCGGCGACTTGCCAGACCCATGACGTGACCATCACGCGCGACGATTGGGGCATCGCGCACGTGCGCGGCCGCACGGATGCTGACGCAGTCTTCGGCATGATGTACGCGCAGGCCGAGGACGACTTCAATCGCATCGAGACCAACTACCTCGTCAGCCTCGGCCGCCTCGCCGAGGCCGAAGGCGAAGGCGCGCTCTGGCAGGATCTGCGTCAGCGGCTGTTCATCGACAGCGACACGCTGCAAGCCGACTTCGGCAAGAGCCCGGAGTGGCTCAAAAAGCTCATGCGCGCGTGGGCGGCGGGCCTCAATTGCTATCTGGCGACGCACCCGCAGGTCCGCTCACGCGTCATCACGCGCTTCGAGCCGTGGATGGCGCTCAGCTTCAGCGAAGGGAGCATCGGCGGCGATATCGAGCGCGTGCCGCTCAGCCAGCTCGAAGCGTTCTACGGCGGCAAGCGGCTGGCGATGACGCTCGACGAGCGAGGCCTGTCATTTCGCGAGCCGCAAGGGTCGAACGGCTTCGCCATCGCGCCCTCGCACACAAAGAACGGCCATGCACTGCTGCTCATCAATCCACACACCAGCTTCTTCTTCCGATCCGAACTTCAGGTCACGAGCACCGAAGGGTTGAACGTTTACGGCGCAGCCACCTGGGGCCAGTTCTTCATCTACCAGGGGTTCAACGAGCACGCCGGATGGATGCATACCTCGAGCGGCACGGATAACGTCGACGAGTTCGCGGAAACCGTCGTCACCGATGCGGGCGGCAGGCGCTCCTATCGCTACGGCAAGGAACTGCGGGCCGTCAACACCAAGGTCGTGACGCTCTCTTACAAGGCTGCCAACGGCACGCTCGCTCGACGCAGCTTCACCACGTACTCCACGCACCACGGTCCTATAGTGCGCGAGGCGAATGGCAAGTGGATCGCCTTCGCACTGATGAACAAGCCCGTAGCAGCGCTGCAGCAGTCGTTCCTGCGTACCAAGAGCAGCGACTACGCCAGTTTTCTCGACGTGGCACAGCTCAAGGCCAATTCCTCGAACAACACGCTCTTCGCAGATTCGAAAGGCACAGTGGCCTATCTGCATCCGCAGTTCATGCCGATCCGCAACGACCGGTACGACTATCGCAATCCCGTCGACGGCAGCGATCCGGCGACGGACTGGCAGGGTTTGCACGATCTGCAGAGCCTGCCCCATGTCGTGACCCCAGCCAACGGCTGGGTGATGAACACCAATAACTGGCCGTGGACGGCCGCCGGCGCGGACAGCCCGAAGGCTGCAAACTTCCCGCGCTACATGGACCAGACCGGCGAGAATCCGCGCGGGCCCCACGCACAGCGAGTGCTCGGTGCAAGAAATGATTTCACTTTGCAGACACTGCTCGCAGCCGCCTTCGATTCGTACCTGACTGCTTTTGCACGGCTCACTCCATCCGTGTTGACGGCGTACGATGCCCTGCCGCAGGACGATCCCTCGCGAGCGAAGCTCGCAGGCCCTGTCGATCTGCTGCGCGGTTGGGACTATCGCTGGGCGCTCGATTCGAAACCAACATCGTTGGCCGTGTTCTTTGGCGAAGCGCTCTGGTCCATCTCCGCGGAGCCCGCTGAGGCGGCGGGGCTCTCGACATGGGACTACATGGCCGATCGCACGACGCCCGCGCAGAAGCTCGCCGCGCTCACGCAAGCGGCGGATCGACTGACACAGGATTTCGGCAGCTGGCAGGTGCCGTGGGGCCAGATCAACCGCTTCCAACGTAACGATGGCGCCATCGTGCAGACGTTCGATGATGCGAAACCGAGCACGGCAGTGCCGTTCACCTCGTCTCGATGGGGCTCGCTCGCCTCCTTCGGTGCCAAGCGGTATCCGGGAACCAAGCGATACTACGGAAACACTGGCAACAGTTTCGTCGCCGCGGTCGAGTTTGGCACGAGTGTGCGCGCGTTGGCGGTCAGCATCGGCGGCGCCAGCGGACATCCCGAATCGAAACACTTCGCGGATCAGGTGCAGCGCTACACGGATGGCGATCTGCGCCCGGTGTACTTCTATCCGAAGGACCTCGAGGGTCACATCGAACGCAGCTACAAGCCTGGTGAAAGCGGCAGCGGGCAGTAGCAACCGCGGCTCATCGCTTGAAGATACTCTTCGGCAGCCGCACGTGGACGCCGTGATTCGGTTTGTCGACCAGCTGCGTCACCGCGACATTCCCGGCGATGCTCACCAGCTGATACGCCTGATGCCGCGTGAGATGTTTCTCGGCGACGAGAAAATCGATCATCTCCTGAATTGCATCTCGCGTCGCAATCATCAGATCCGGATCGGTCGCCATGCTGATGTAGTCCGTCGATGTTTCCGCGCGCGGCCATGCAAGCTTCATGTCTTTGCGCACCGTCAGGCGTAAGCGGCCACGCAGCGACGTTTCGATCGCGGTTTGATCCACTTCACCATCGCCCTGCGCGGCATGACCGTCGCCGACGGCGCGACGCCCATGCTGCCGAAGAACGGGCGCAGCGGAATGACGATGCCGGGCAGGAACTCAGCGGTCATTCGGGAAGAAGTCCGCTGCAACCGTTGTAACCGTAGTCGAGCGCCAGATCGATCGACAGCACATTCACTTCCAGCACGTCGCCCGGTTGCGCGCCCTCGACATAGAAGTCAGCAACGTATCGACATCGACGATGTCACCGGACGCAATGCGCAGCACCGGCTGCGCTTCGGCCCAGTAGTAGTCATACGCAACTGTGCTGGGCGAAACCTCGAGCCGATGCGTTGTCGGTGCTGCTTGCAGCGAATGAGCTGCAAGCAGAACGACACTCGCGGCCAGAAAAGCGCGGCTTGGCTTCACGCCGCTGCTATGACTTCGCCTTCAACTTTTGAACAGTCTCGAGCGCCTTCATCACATTCTCATCGGGTTTCACGCCGCCGATCGTCGCAGCGATCTTGCCGTCCGGCGTCACGACAAACGTCGTGCGCTCAGCGAGTCCGTGATCGACTTCGTTGCCTTTCGTGTCCTTGAGTCCGGCCATTTGCCGAACGCTCAGATCGTAGGATTTCGCGATGCTGCCGTCCGCATCCGAGGCGACCGGGAACTTGCCGGCGCAATAGTCGGGATCCGCGGAGAACTGATTCAAGCGCTGGATGCTGTCGAGCGAGACGCCCACGACGCTCGCGCCGGCGGCCGCGAACTTCTCCTGGTTCACCGAGAAGGTACGCGCCTGCAGGTTGCAGCCCTGGGTATAGGCTGAAGGATAGAAGTACACGACAACCGGCCCCTTCTTCAGCGATTCCTTCAGCGAGAACTTGAATTCCTTCCCCGCCAGCGACGCCTGTGCGGTGAAGTCGGGCGCCTTGTCGCCGTCTTTCAAGGCAGCCAGGGCCGGCAAACAGATCGCGGTCGAAATGAGGCAACTCAGCAATACGCGCTTCATGGTCGTACTCCTTCGGAACGGGAGGCGTCAGTGTAAAGCAAACGCCGGCCGCTGCCTTCCCCGGCGTTTTCGCTTGCAATTCGCAACCC
>DATAFY010000275.1:0-9320 GCA_036257205.1 Steroidobacter sp.
TCGATTGGTACTCCTTTGACGCGTATCTGAATCGCCCGCTGACGCGTGCGCCCGACATCGCACCCGGCGCAACTTCGGATGTCGACGCCGAGACCGTGGAGTCGTTTCTGCCTGCACCGGTGCGCTTCAAGGGACAGCCGCAGCCCCGTTTCTGGGAAATGGAAGAGTCGCAGACCAACTTCGGCAGGATCGACACGTCGACGACCGGGCTGCTGCATCTGCTGCTCGCGGAGTTCGGCCTCATCTATTCGAACGACTGGTTCATGCTGCCGCACCCGATGGAGCAGAACACCGTGTGCGAAGTGAGCGGCATTCTGGTCGACGATACGTTTGGGCGTCACACGTTCATTCGCGCGGCGGGGCGCGGTCCGGAAACGGCCTGGCAACGCTTCGCCATGTTCCACCTCACCGAACGCGGCACGCGCGTCGACGCCGCCGGCAGCTTGTTCTATCTACCGCCCGCAACGGGCAAGGTGCTCGAGAGCGCGCCAATTGAGCGCGTGAATTTCCTGCGCGACGAAATGGCGAACATCGTGTGGGGCGTCGAAGCGATCGTGCCATCACAGACCGGTCAGGGCATGAGCGGCTACGAAGCCTCGCGGCCGGCGCCGGCGAAGCCCCTGCGCACCATCGAAAAGGACGACGTAAAAATCGGTTACCTCATCGGCACCACCGTACCCGCAAACTGGACGCCCTTCGTGCCGGTGCACGCCAAAGGCAGTGTCAGTGAAGTACGGCTGCAGCGCGCACGCATGGCCGGCGGCGTGCTGCCGCGCGGAACTCTGCTGCGCGAAGCGAAATCGCCTTACTTCTTGGAAGAAGAAGAAGTTCCGCGCACCGGCGCGTACGTGGAGCGTTCCTGGCAGCGCGCGCGTTGGCTGCAGGGTCGCACGCTGATCTGGGTCGGTCGCCGTAAAACGGCCGGCCGCGGTGAGGGCTGGAGCAATCTCGTGTTTGATCAGATTCAGGATATGGCGCCCAAACTCTAGCCGCCGCTCGTAGGTGCATCTACGAGGGAGCAGGAAGGCATGACGCCGCGAGTAGCCGCAGCTCCTTGGGGATCTTCGGCTCAACAGCGGGCTGCGTCTGGGACTGTCTGTTGGCCCTCTTCTTTCTCTGCATATCCACTCCTGTAAGGTCATGATATGCCTCGAACACAGAATGTGGTCCGAGCTCGCGGAGGAAGACTGGCATGCTGAGCGCCTACGCAGCATGGACGAAAGGCGCTACGGAAGCCGATATGGAGACGATCAGGCGAGCAATGGAACGACGCCTCAGAGCGCCCCCAAGAGCCGCCCGCTGACGTACCGAAATCCCCGGATCCTCCACTAGATGTGCCACTAGGAATTCGCAGATCAGGAGCGGCGGTGAACACGGATCGCGCACCACCCTGCAACGGAATGCGGCGGCCTTTCGAAGGCGGAACGCCCGCGTCTCGAAGCCGGCGCAACACAAGCGCCTGCCCTACCTCTTCGACTTCCGGACTGTCCGACCCACACGCTTTCGTGCCGCAGTGGGTTCGGGCTTTCGAACGCGCGTCTTGGCCGGTACCGGCGGCTTCTTCGGCGACGCGCTCCCGATCTCAATCCCGAACACGTCCCCGAGCACGTCCTCCGCGAGCACTTTGCGGCTCGAGGCTTTGCGATTGGAAGCGAGGTCGACCGCCTTAACGATGAGCTCGGCATGGTCGACGTTTCGCAACCCAAACAGCAACTCAGGCTGTTGGTCGAGCCGGGCCCCGACACCGTACATCACCGCGGCGACGTGCTTGCACATCGTCGCCCAGTCCGGGCAGGAGCATTCCATCTGAATCTCCGCGGGCTTCGGGAACAGGCCCTCGCCGCGATGAGTGACGACCTGCATCACGCGCTCCGACAGCCTGCCTTCCAGCAACTCGATGACCGAGCCCACGTTTCCCGCGCATTGCGTCTTGATCCGTTCCCAATGACCCCGCGCCAGGTGTTTGATCGTGATCGCCACCTGGTAAATCTCGGAGCCGCAGACGAGCGCTGCGATCTTCCCTGAAGTGACTTTCAGATCGAGCACTGCGCCACTGCGCACGTAGCTTCGGCCGCGGGGCAACCTGGACTCATAGTCACCATACGACTCGAGGTTCTCGCACCACGCCTTGCCCCAGAAGCTTCGCGCGATGGTTCGACCATCAATCGCGACGGGTGACAGCACCTGCCCGCTCTTCGCAAATCGGCGGGCTTCCCGAGCGGCCTTTTGCCGACGCTCGTGAACGCCGAGCTTGCGAGAGTACGACCACCAGTTCATGCAATCTCCAGGCTAAGCATCGCAGGCCTTGTGAATATCCAGCGCGACCGTGCTGAGCAGATCGGCATCGCTCATCTCCGTCAGCAACTGCCCTGCCTCGTTGTCGAGCAGATTGCGCGACAGATCGCTCTTTGATTCGATGAGCGAGTCGATTTTCTCTTCAACCGTACCCCGGCACACGAACTTGTGGACGACCACATTGCGCCGCTGACCGATGCGAAAGGCGCGGTCGGTCGCCTGATTCTCTACCGCGGGATTCCACCATCGGTCGAAGTGGATGACGTGCGAGGCGCCGGTCAGATTGAGCCCCGTACCGCCCGCCTTGAGCGACAGAACGAAGAACGGCGGACCGTCCTCCCGTTGAAAATCGTCTACCAGAGCGCGGCGCCGGCCAACGGCCGTACTGCCGTCGAGTGCGAGCCCCGGTCGATCGAAGACACGCGTCAGGTGCTGAACGAGAGGCGGAACCATCTCGCGAAACTGCGTGAAAACGAGCACGCGCTGTTGCCGCTCAGCTAGCTCTTCGCACAGCTCGCTGAGGCGCCCAAACTTTCCGCTGCGGCTGTGCGTGAAATCGCCTTGTCCTTGCCACTGCGCGGGATGATTGCAGATCTGCTTGAGCTGCATCAGGTGGGCCAGCACGAGACCCCGACGCTGGATGCCTCCGGACCGGGCCAATGCTTGCGCGAGATCCCGCACGCATTGCTCATACAACCTCGCCTGTTCGCGTGTAAGACCACAGAACGCACGCACTTCCGTCTTCTCGGGAAGATCCGCGATCACTCGCTTGTCAGTCTTCATCCGGCGCAGGATGTACGGCTGCACGAGTTGACGCAGTGGGGCATACGATCGATCGGCGTCTTGCGCCAGTCGCTTCGTGACGCGCCCGAACTCCTGGGCGCTGCCGAGCAGACCCGGGTTCAGGAAATCGAAGAGAGACCACAGATCGCCCAATCGATTCTCGACCGGAGTGCCCGTCAGGGCGACTCGTCCGTCGGCCTGAAGCTGCTTCACCGCTCGCGTCTGCTGAGCCCCGGGATTCTTGATGGCCTGCGCCTCGTCCAGCACAACGATGCGCCACCGTCTTCGGCGAAGCGCTTCTGTGCGCATGACAACACCATAGGTCGTGATAACCACGTCGATCCCGGCGAGAGCGCCATCCAGCTCGTGCTCGTCCGCGATGTCGACTCTGCTTTCCGAGGAGTGCGCCACGAAGACGGAGAGCGACGGCGCGAAACGCTGAATTTCAGCCTTCCAGTTCGCGATGAGTGAAGCGGGGGCGACAATCAGACTGGGCGCGGCTGCCTCTCGGAACGTTGCGCGACGGGCTCCGCCTGCAGCCGTTCGCCCCGTGCTCGCTTTTTGCGCCCGCAGCTGAAGCAATAACGCCACGACCTGAATCGTCTTGCCGAGACCCATGTCGTCTGCGAGGCAGGCGCCCAACCCCAATCGATTGAGCAACGTGAGCCATTTGACTCCGGTCAGCTGGTAGGGCCGAAGCGCCGCCTGCAAGCCCTGCAGTGAAACCGCTTCCTGAGCCGGATCCCGCAGACGAGCCAGAACGTCCTGAAGCCATTGCCCCGCCTCGACTCCACTCCACTCACGAGGGGCAACGGCGGCGCCAACCTTGTCGCTGCCTTCCGCGACACCGGCGAGCAGCCGCATGCCTTCGTGGAATGAGATCTCTCCCGATCGTGCGGACTTCTCAACGCGCTTCCAATGCGTCAGGGCCGCAGCCAGCTTCTCACCATCCGCTTCGATCCACTGCCCGCGCAACCTCACAAGGCCCGTCGCCGACGAAAGAAGCGTCTTCCTTTCTTCTTCGGTGAGCGGCTGCCCATCCAGACTGAGATCCACCGAGAAATCCAGCAGCGCATCCACGCCGAGCGCGGTGCGCCGGCCTTCGCCCACTCGAACGCTGACCTGAGGGCGTGGCGGCCGGGCTGCCCGCCACCAGTTCGGAATTCGCACGGCAAGGCCAGCGGACTCCATCGCAGGAATATCCTTTAGAAAACGGTACGCCTCGGCCGGCGTCCACGCGAGCGCCTGGTAAATGTCGCCACTTTCGACGAGCGCCCTCACCCATTCCAGGTTCTCCGAAACCGCATGGATCGGCGTCAGCAATGCCACCAGGCGCTTGCGGTTCGCAGCGCCCGCGTATTCCTGGAGCGCTCTTGCGAGTGGCACATGGCTCGACTCGCCGCGCTCGGAAATGCCGCTCGCGTAGGTCGCGAGAAAGGCGAACGGATAGTCCTCGTCCCGCTTGTTCTCAGCCAGACGGAAGGTGATCCGGCCGACCAGCTGCCAGTCGGGATTCTTGTCGTGCAGGTACGCGCGCAGATCTCGTCCGCAGGCGGCGATATCCGCACGTACGCATGAATCCAGTTCGATCCATGCCTGTTTCAGTGCCGCTGCGCTCAGGTACTCAAGCCCCTTCAGGGGAGGCGCCTCAAGCGCGATCCGCTCCAGTTCCTTGTCTTCCGGTGGGGCCGCGAGCATCGTGTCGGAGGGGTGCTCCGACTCGGTGAGATGGCAGAGCTGAGTGAAATAGCGATGCGCGAAGCAGCGCGCGAATGCGAGCGATAGCGGAAGAGCGGCCTTGCCCTCGACTGTCGCCAGATGCAGGAGGCCCGCTCCCTCACCGGCAGAGAACGCTCGCTCAATTTTCCGGGAAGCGACCGCCCCGAGAAGTTCTGCGCAGTCGCCGGGACTATTCTCCACGCGCAGCCGGCCCTGCGACGTGACGTACAGCTCAAGAGTCACGGCTGCTGGAATGGCGGTCGTTGTCTCGCTCGAATGCGAGCGCCACCCGGATACGGCTCCTGCAAGTTCACCATTGGGCCGGACGTTTGGTGAACGGCTTGATCAGCGAAACGTCGAACGGCTTGAAACCGTCCACGTTGCGCGTGGCGACGCTCGGGCCGCGCACCAGCGCCATCGCCGTAATCAGGGCATCTTCGAGGTGGTGAATCGGACCGACGGTGCATGAGCTGCGTTCAACGAGTGAAAATGTGCGCGTCCACGGGGATGACGTTATACGCCTCGGCCACGAGCAGATACACGGCGATCAGCCAGCCGGCCTGGGCGCACGCCGCTGACGTCCTCCACGGGGAGCAACATTGAGGTCACTGCGCGACCCGGGTCCCAGCAGCAAGGATTTGAGGCCGGGACGGGCTCGCTCACGCAGGCTACGCCACTCGCTCATGGGGAGAAGAACCGCTGTCTCGACCCCACGCAACGTCACGACTTGCGGGGCCTTCGGTGAGGCTCGCCTTGAGGAACTCGCTGAAGCGGGCTTTCGCGTCCTGAACGGGCCAGGTCTTTTTCATGACGGGAGGGCTCTCAGCAACTAGTCAGTAGCCTAGTCAGTTCTCTCAAACCCGACAAGTTGCCATCAGCAGCCAGGTCGTGACGATGTCTCACGCAGCCAGTCTGATGCTATCCATTGCCGCAGACGCGAAGCGGCACTTCGTGTCGCAGCGCTGGGCATACTGCTCATGACATCGATCATTCAACTGACGGTTGCGGACGTCCATCGACGTAGCTGTCGGCCGCGAGGCTTCACGGACCACATTAGCGCCAGGGAAGTAGATGAATCCGAACGTCCGATGCCAAGCTCTGGATGCCGTGGAAACCGAACGCGCGATGTGCGTGATTCACAGCCTCACGGCGATGGTCACAGGATTGTATGGCCCGCCCTGTAGCAGCGCGGCGCCACGTGGTGGGGCGTGCGCCGACAATCGATCTCGCGGGCCACGAAAGTTTGCAAAGAAGAGCGATCGGGCTCGCTTTGCGTGAGCCTTAGGTTACGCTATTTTTATTTACATAAATGTAGCTGAACTTGGTCGCTCCTGATCATGTGCGAGCTGATGTTCAAGGGGTTTACTCACCCTTCAGCGAGTTCGCGGCATCGGCGAAGGAATCGCCACGAACACCTCGCGGACCACCGCAATTGATGAATCGCCTCTTGGCGCATATAGTTATCGCCATATGGTCAGAGCTCGAAAATGACCGCGCAAAGCCTCCTCGGCGCCGCAGTTCCCGAGCGTGATCCGATCAAGCTGATGAAAGCGCTCAAGGCCGGACTGCCGTCAACGGCACTTAGGCAATTCAAGCGCTCTACCGGTCTCGCCGACGCGGATGTGGCAGCGCTGCTGCAAATAGGCGGTCGCACGCTCAGTCGCGTCAAAGCCTCGACGCGGCGCCTGCCTGCTGACTTGAGCGATCGGCTTTATACCGTTGCTTCCGTTTATGCACTCGCGGAACAAGTCTTCGGCGACCGCGCGACGGCGATCGGATGGTTGAACGAACCGCAGTTCGCCCTTCAGAATCGGCCGCCGCGGGAATTCCTCTCCAGCGAGCTTGGCCGGCAGAAGGCGAGGGAGCTGCTGCAGCAGATCGAGCACGGTTTCCTCGCTTAGTTCGTCAGTGAAATCGTCCTGCCGTCACGCGTGCGCGTCTACAGACTTTGCAAGGAGAGCTATTCCGCGGCCGTGCTGGCGGGAGACGGCGCCTCGCCTGCTCCGGCGGCAGCTCGAGCTGTGAGCTTCGCGGAAGCCGCGAAGGTATGGACGAAGATCGGCTGGCTCAGCTTCGGGGGACCGGCAGGTCAGATCGCCTTGATGCATCGAGAACTGGTCGAGCGACATCGCTGGATCAGCGAAACGCGCTTCTTGCATGCACTCAACTACTGCATGCTCCTGCCAGGCCCTGAGGCACAGCAACTCGCGACCTACATCGGTTGGCTGTTGCATAGAACGTGGGGCGGTGTCGTCGCCGGCGCCATGTTCGTCGTGCCCGGCTTCATTGCAATGATGCTGCTCAGCTGGCTGTACGTGCGCTACACGGATGTTGCGGCGGTGACGGCCCTCTTCTTCGGCCTCAAAGCGGCGATTCTCGCCGTCGTCGTAGAGGCGGTGATACGAATCGGACGACGCGCGCTGCGCAGCGGCTTCATGGTGGTGATCGCAGCAGCGGCGTTCGTTGCGATTTACTTCTTCAAGGTGGCCTTTCCCTGGATCGTCCTCGCCGCCGCGCTGGTCGGTCTCATCGCAGCTCGCGTCGTTCCCTCACAATTTGCAGCCGCTGCGGAAAAGGCGTCTCGCTCGGACGAGCGCTCCTTCATCGACCAGATGCATGAGCGCGGAGAACTCGATCACGCTCGCCCCTCCGCGCGGCGTGCGCTCAGCATGACGGTCGTCTGTCTTGTGCTGTGGTTCGTTCCGGTCGCGATCGTTGCCATTTGGCTGGGCCGCGATCACGTGATCACCCGCGAAGGCGCGATCTTCAGCCAGACCGCGGTCGTGACCTTCGGTGGCGCATACGCCGTGCTTGCGTATGTCGCGCAGCGCGCGGTCGAGGAGCTGCACTGGTTGCGACCCGGCGAGATGATCGATGGATTGGCGTTGGCGGAGACAACACCGGGTCCGCTCATCATGGTTCTGCAGTTCGTCGGATTCGTGGCAGCCTATCGCTATGCCTCGCCGCTGGATCCTTGGATGGCTGCAGTTCTCGGCGCCACGATCACGACATGGGTGACGTTCCTTCCCTCCTTCCTATTCATTTTCGCCGGTGCGCCCTACATGGAATCGCTGCGCCGGCATCGTGGTCTCAATGCTGCGCTGTCGTCGGTCACGGCCGCGGTGGTCGGCGTCGTGCTGAACCTCTCGATCTGGTTCGCTCTGCATAGCCTGTTCGGGACAGTTGATGCACGAACGTTCGGCCCGGTGCACGTCGACGTGCCGGTGTGGTCGACCATCGAACCGGGCGCGTTTGTTTTGGGCATCGGCGCGCTTGTCGCGATGCTGCGGTTCAAGGTCGGAATGGGCTGGACACTCGCCGGCAGCGCGTTACTCGGCGCGGTGTATTGGTGTGTTCGATATGCGCCGTGACGAAGCGCATCTGCGCATAACGTCCGCGGCTCGGTGGTCCGTCGTTGGGTTGGCTGCGTGGAGCGCTTGCGCGCACGCGTACCGGCCGTTTGAGTCGACGGACGCGGACGTCGTCGAAGTGAAGGCGCTCTGCAAGAAGCATCCGGCTGCGCATCGCAACCGAACTCGGTGTCCTGGTCCCGAGGCGAAACGTACAAGACCACTACGGAGCCACAATCGCGCTCATAGGCTGGCGTCAATCTGAGAACGGGTTGCTCCATCTGAATGGCGCAGTCTCCAAGAACAGAACAGAGACGGTCACGCGGAATTCTTCGGCGGGCTGATTCTCGAGGGAGGCCCAGACGCTGTTGTGCGACCGGTGGGGGAGCTGACCTTCGACGTCGGCGGCGAAATGGAGGCGCGATCGTACTCCGCACTCGTGGGCGCCATTTGGCGAGCGGCCGATAGCTTGAGCTTCGATGTGGCCGTGCGCGCCGTGACAGCTCGTCTCGTTGCGCCCCTTCCAATAGCTCGTGACTTCGTCTTTGCCGGCGTTGAGCTCCTCGCCATGCATATCGGCAGGATCGGCCACTCCTGCGCCCTGCGGCACCTCATCGATCCTCTCCGGCGTCAGATTCAAATCGATGTAGCTTGCACTCTGCGGATCATCGGCCGACCGGAAATACGGCACGCCCAGTACGGCGTCCGAAAGAGTCAAGAAAACGTCCATATACTCAATTCACTTTGGGGCTTCTGACGATGCGCCAAACCTCTCAGCGGGGGCAAACCGTGTTATCTGCTCGGTTTTTGCCGCCGGCAGGCGCTAATGGCATAATATGCCAGTCATCACTCCCTGGGAACTTTACCATGGGCACGCGTAATGTCGTTCTCACCGATCATCATGAAGAACTCATCGATGATCTCGTGAAGAAGGGTAAGTATCAGAATGCCAGCGAAGTGCTGCGCGACGGTCTTCGACTCATCGAGAACCGTGAGCTCGAAGAGAAGGCGCGCCTCAAGGCGCTCCGGGACGCCGCGCGTGTCGGCATCGATGACGTTGATGCTGGGCGTGTTCGGGACTTCACGAGCACCGCGGAGTTACGTCAGCACCTGGATTCACTCGCCAAGCGCACCGTCACATCCGCTCGATCACGGTAACGGATTCTATGTCCC
>DATAFY010000322.1:0-2386 GCA_036257205.1 Steroidobacter sp.
CGCTCGCGCACGGCGGCTTCGTCGCTGTTTTCCTGACGCGCCTTGGACGGCGATCTGCGGGTCATGATTGTCCCTCTTGACGGCGGTACTGCATGGTACCAGACTGGCCACGGATTGGTACCACTGGGTACCAAACGTCGAGGTTCGAACCCGAGGACAGACCCATGCCTCCGCAACTCTACTTTTTCGTGAGCATCGCATTTGCCTTCATCGCGTGGGGCAGCGTCGCGCAGCGCTACATCTGGCCAAGACTTCGCGTGTTGCCGCGGGCCGAAGCGCTGCGCCCTCTGCTGATCCTGCACAGCTTCCGCTTCGTCGGGCTGGCGTTCGTGGTGCCGGGCGTCGTGTCGCCCGATCTGCCGGGTGCGTTCGCGCATCCCGCCGCTTACGGCGACATCGCAGCTGCGACACTTGCGTTGCTCTCGCTGGCAACGCTGCGAAGTCGAGTTGGCATCGTGACCGCGTGGATCTTCAACCTCTGGGGCTCGTTCGATCTCTTGAGCGCGTTCTACCACGGCGGCACTTCCGGGCTCATGCCGGGCCAGCTGGGTGCCGCTTATTTCATTCCGACTGTGCTCGTGCCGTTGATGCTGATCACGCACGCGCTCGCCTTCCGGATTCTGCTGCAGGGACAGAGTGAGCGCGCAACTGACCGTGCTGTCCAGCACGCGTAGCTTGCGGCGGGGTGAAGTTCGACCTCGAGTTCGCCTGCCACGAAGGAAACTATGCGGTGCGCTTCGTGCTGCAGGGTCTGCGAGCGCAAGAAGAGCGCGAAAGGTCTTTAGAGCACGTCAGTCAAACGGCCGCAGGCACCGCGGACACACTCGTTGTCCGACCCGCGGTCGTTCGATGGTGATCTTCGCACCCACGTAGTTGCATTCCTTGCAGCGCAGTTTCTTGCCGGCTTCCTGCGCGGTGGCGCGCCAACCAACGTGCTGCGCAATGTCTTGCAGCCTCGCCACTACGAAACGATTGCAGCGATTGCAAACGATGTAGACGGTGCGACCGCACTCCGCGAGAAATGCCAGCGTCCCGACCGGCGGGGGATGCTTCGCTGGCACGAGAGCCTCACTCGCAATGGATGCACTCGCGGAATTGCAGCTGCGCGCTCGAGGCCGCGAGGCTGCCCTGCGCGGTTCGCAGCTTTGGGATCAGGATCTTGATTGTCCGCAGTGCTTCCTTCGCCGCCAAAGCCTCTACGGATAATTTGTCCGGCGCCAGCACGCGCTCGTCGACTTCGTCGGCGAAATAAGTTGCGACCGTTTCGAGCTTGTCGATCGTCTCAGCGATGAGCTGACGCGGTTCGATGAACATGCGGCTTCCTCCGTTTCCTGTAGTTATATACAGTCGTGATGCAACCTGCAAGCGCTCTACAATGCCTGCCCAGTGAGGTACGACCGTCCATGTGCTACTCCGCCAAGGTTGCCCAGAACATCAAAGACTTGATGCGCAAGTTCGCCGCGACGATGGACTATTCGGAGGTCGAGCGCCTGCTGATGGAGCGCCTGGCAGGCCGGCAGATTCGCCTCGCGCGCGGCTTCGAATGGAACTTCGCCAATCCGCAGTCGGCCGCAGAGCGCCGCATCCACGAGCTCTCCCAGGAGTATCAGTCGAAGAAGGTGGCTGAGCTCGAGCAGGAATTATTCAAGCAGAAGAAACGCCTCGCAGATGCCGAGCGCAAGCTCAAGGTCAAAGAGACGAAGGCGGCGCTCAACGATCAGCGCGTCGCCAAGTCCAAGATCGAAGCGTCGCTCGAACGGATTGCGCTGCTGACCGGTACGCAGCCGCACGAGGATGACCATCGGATCTTTCCGCTGACCTATGCACCGATCATCCTCAAGCGTGACGGAGGCAACGTACTGACTCTCGCACGCTACCACCTGCGACAGAAAGGCAAGCCCGCGTTCACCGATCAGAAATTCCCGGGCCTGTACAACGCGCGCCGCGACAACCTCGATCGCTTCTGGCGCGACGAGTTCGGCCATACGCACGCGCTCATGGTCATCGACTCGTTTTACGAAAACGTCGAGCGCGACGGCAAGAACGTCGTACTGCACTTCACGCCACGACCTGCGTATCAGATGTTGGTCGCGTGTCTGTATGCCGACTGGAGCGATCCGCAGGAAGGTCGCCTGCTGTCGTTCGCGGCAGTCACGGACGAGCCGCCGCCGGAGATCAAGGCGGCAGGACACGATCGCTGCATCATCAATCTGAAGCAGGAGAACGTGGAAGCGTGGCTCACGCCGGCGGGCCGGAGTGATGAAGAGCTGCAGGCGCTATTGAGCGATCGACAGACGCCCTATTACGAGCATGAGGTCATGGCGGCGTAGCTGCATCTACTCAATCCTGACGAGCTTCGTGCGTCCGGAAGCTCCGGCTCGGATCG
>DATAFY010000209.1:0-5452 GCA_036257205.1 Steroidobacter sp.
CGGAAATCGTCGAGCAGGAACGTGCGCGCATTGCCGATCTCAAGCGTGAAATCGATCAACTCGAGGAGCAGGAACGCCGCGTCTCGCTGCTGAAGCGCTAGGGAGCGCTGAATCACGCGAGAAATACAGTCGCGAGACGCCAGAGGCGTTGACGCGCCCGTCAGGCGTCAACCCTTTCAGGCGTCAGCGCACATTGGAAGAGGAACCCACGCAGTTCACGGAACCGCCTGCAGGCCTGTGTACTTCCATATCTCTGTGTGAAACTCCGAAGTTCCGGACAGCCTAGATACGGCCGCGACGCTCATGACTTCACACGTCCCGACGCTCATCACCCAAGCCGATCCGGTCGAGCTCGTCGGCGCCGCCGTCGCGCAGCTCAATCGCATCATTCTCGGTAAGCAAACTCAGCTGCGCTTGTGCATCTCGTGCCTGCTCGCGCGAGGGCATCTGCTCATCGAGGACATACCCGGCGTCGGCAAGACCACGCTGGCGCATGCGCTCGCCGAAACGCTCGGCTTGTCGTACCAGCGCATTCAGTTCACGAGCGACCTGCTGCCCGCCGACATCATCGGCGTATCGATCTTCGACCGTGAATCCGGCGGCTTTCAGTTCCATAAGGGGCCCGTGTTCTCGCAGCTGGTGCTCGCCGATGAGGTAAATCGCGCAACGCCCAAGGCCCAGAGCGCTCTGTTGGAGGCGATGGAAGAGCACCAGGTCACTGCGGACGGGCAGACTTATCCGCTCGCGGCGCCGTTCTTCGTGATCGCCACCCAGAATCCGGTGTACCAAATCGGTACATATCCCCTTCCCGAGTCGCAGCTCGATCGCTTTCTCATGCGGATCGAACTCGGTTATCCGGACGCGACGCTCGAGCGACAATTGTTGATGGGTCAGGACCGTCGCGACCTGCTCGCGACGCTCTCGCCCGTGCTCTCGGCGCAGCAACTATTGCTGCTGCAGACCATGGTTCCGAGGGTGCACGCCTCCGAGGCGTTGCTCGATTACGTGCAAGCCATCGTGCGCCACACGCGCGAGTGCGCGCATTTCGAAGCAGGCCTGTCGCCGCGCGCCGCCATCGCGCTGCTGCGGGCCTCCCAGGCGTGGGCGCTCATACACGCTCACGCGGGCGTCTTGCCGGAGGACGTACAAGCGGTGCTCGCCGCGGTCGTCGGCCATCGGCTCAAAGCGCGAGATGATGCAGGGCCCAAGACGCCGCTTGAGATCGGGCGGGCGGTCCTGGAAGCGGTCGAAGTACCCTAGCGGCGGCCATGGCTTCGGCGACTGTGCCGACACCAGAACTGACAAGCGGCGCATCGCCCCTCGCGCGGCGGTCTCTTGGCAGCCGTCTTCGCCGCGCGGCGCGCCGATGGGCGCGAAGGCGCCGCGGCGAGGATCCAGACCCTGTGGCGCTTTCCGGTCGGCGCATCTACATCGTCCCAACCGCTCTCGGTTTTGCGTTCGGCTTGATGATCTTCGCTATGTTCCTGGGCGCGATGAACTATGGGAACAATCTCGCGCTCGGCCTCGCCTTCCTGCTCGCCGCGCTCGGCCTGACGGCCATGCAACATTGTCATCGCAATCTCGCGAACGTGCGCATCCGCTCCGCCGCTAGCGATATGGTCTTTGCGGGTCAGATCGCCCGGTTTCGCATCGCTGTGGAAAATGCCGCGCCCGTGGCGCGTTACGAGCTGGCGATCGCAAACGAACACGGGACGGCGACGCCCGTGCGCATCGACGCCGGCGAGCGCGCCGTTCTGGAACTCGCCTTGCCTGCGCCCACGCGTGGAATCCTGCGACTCGATCACTTCGAGATCTCAACGCGACACCCCTTCGGGCTGTTTCGTGCATGGGCGTATCTGCACATGAACATCCGCACTGTCGTGTACCCTCGGCCGAGCGCACGCAACATCCCGCCTCCTCCCGTTGAGACCGATACGGGCGGCGCGCAGGAGGCAATGCAGGGAGATGACGATTTCGCCGGTTTGCGGAGCTTTCAACCGGGAGATTCGCCCCGTCGCATCGCTTGGAAGGCGTACGCGAGAGAACAAGGTTTGCAGGTGAAGGTGTATGCCGGCACGGCGGTCACATCGCACGTGTTCGAGTGGGACGCGCTGCCGGAGATGGACGTGGAGGCGCGACTTTCGCAGCTGTGTCGGTGGATCGAGGATGCGCACGCTGCGGGGCGCGCGTACGGACTGAAAATCCCAGGCGCCGAGTTCGGAACGAACATTGGACCTGCGCACCGTCAGCGCTGCCTCACTTCGCTTGCGCTGTTCGGCGCTGGAGAGGCGAATGCGCCTTGAGCCTGACGCCGGCGGCAGCGCTTCGGTGAGCACGATCCTACGTCGGCCGCAGCTGCAGCGTCTGCTCTGGACGGTCGGCGCCCTCGCGCTCGCGCTCGCGCCGCATCTGCCTCATCTTCCACTATGGGTCCTCGCGCTGGCTGCGGCGGGCGCGGCCTGGCGAATCGTCGCTGAAGTGAATCGCTGGCCGCTGCCGCCGAAATGGCCGCGTGCGCTCGCGGCCCTGGCCGCGCTCTTCGGGGTGCTCGCGACCTACCGCACGCTCAACGGCCTCGAAGCAGGGACGGCGCTGCTGGCGGTCATGGCGGGAATGAAGCTCTTGGAAACCCGCAGCGTGCGCGATCTCACAGTGATCGTGTTCCTGTCGTATTTCGCCTTGTTCGCCGCGTTCCTCTATGACCAGCAGTTGCTGCGTGCGCCCTATATGCTCGCCGCGACGTGGCTGCTCACAATCACGCTGATGCGCATTCACGAGAGCACATCGACGCTGCGGGTGGGCGAGGCCGCACTGATGAGCGGGAAAATGCTGCTGCAGGCGCTGCCGCTCGCGGTGCTGTTGTTTCTTTTCTTTCCGCGACTTCCCGGCCAGTTCTGGGCCGTACCCGCCCGCACTCAGGCGAGCACGGGCTTCAGTGAGCAGATGAGCCCGGGCGATGTTTCTGAGCTCGGCCTCTCGAGCGCCATCGCTTTTCGCGCGAAGTTCGCTGCACAAGCCCCCGTTGCGCGGGAACGCTATTGGCGCGGCCTCGTGATGCACGACTTCGATGGACGCACCTGGCGACGCGGACAAGCGCTCTTCGCCCCTCAGGCGCTGAGGAGCGGCGGCGCGAGGTACAGATACCGGATCACGGTCGAGCCGCATCAACGCCATTGGGTGTTCCCGCTAGAGGTCGTCACCGGCTGGCCGGCCAATGAGACGATACGCGCATCGGACTTCCAACTGCTCACCCTACGCGGCAAGCCCCTCTCAACGCTTACGTCCTTCGAGCTCACGTCGAGTACGGACTACCGCATCGAAGATCCGTTGCCAGCCGCGATGCGCGCGGCGGACCTGCGCCTGCCGGCAAACCGCAACCCGCGTTCGCGCGCCCTCGCGCTGCGCATGCGCGCGCAGGCGCCCGACGACGAAGCATTCATTCGCGCACTGCTCGCAAAGTTCCGTGAAGAGGAATATTTCTACACACTCGAGCCGCCGCGCTTGGAATTCGATGCAGTCGATGATTTTCTCTTCAATACGCGCCGCGGATTCTGCGAGCACTTCGCCTCGGCGTTCACGATGCTCGCGCGCGCAGCGGGCGTTCCGGCGCGCGTGGTCGCAGGCTACCAGGGCGGCGAATTCAATCGCCTCGGCGGCTATTTCATCATCAGACAGTCGGATGCTCACGCCTGGTCGGAGGTATGGCTCGAGGGACGCGGCTGGGTTCGCATCGACCCGACGGCCGCCGTCGCGCCCGAGCGTATCGAAAGCGGCGGCATCGATGCGGCGCTTTCAGAAGAGGAACCCGTGCCCGGGCGGTTGCTGCGGCAAAGTAAGGCGCTGTCCCAGCTGCGATTGGCGTGGGATGCCGCCAACGCGTTTTGGAACGATCAGGTCGTGGATTTCGGCGCAGCGCAGCAGCGTGGGGCGCTCAAGCATTTCGGCGTAGATGAGGTGCGCTGGGAGCACTTCGGACTTGCGCTATTTGCGGCGCTCACGGCTTTCTTCGTCGCGCTCTCGGCGTACCTGGCGCGGCGATTCAGGCCGCGGCGGGGCGACCCTGTCGCTCGGGTTTACGCCGCGCTGTGCCGCAAGCTCGCGAGTCGAGGCATGTCTCGCAAGCTGCACGAAGGGCCCACCGATTACCTCAGGCGCGTGAGCCAACTGCGCCCCGAGCTAAGCGCTGCGCTGAGTGAAATCGCTTCGCTCTATGCAAACCTGCGATATGGGCCCTCGCCGATGACCTCCGAGCTGAGTCGCCTGAAGCATCTGGTGAATCAGCTGGCGCTGTAGTACTGGCGAGTCGAGTACGGATTGCTGAGTAGCGTATGTACGCGAAGCTGCCACAGCGCCGATTCGCAAGCGCCGATCCGCCAGTCATTCGTCGGGCCAGGTGAGCATCCCTTGAACAGTCTGCTGATCTTGCTGGTCGCCGCGGCGCTCGGGGCCGCGATCTGGCTCGCGCTGCAACCCTGGATACGCCGTCGACGACGCCGCAAATTGGCGAAATCGCCGATCACGGATGAGCAGATCCAACGTCTGAGCGTTCGGGCGCCGATCTATCTGCGCATCCCTGCCGACCTGCGCAGCCGTCTGCACCCTCTGATCCAGATCTTCATTCGCGAGAAAACGTTCGTCGGCTGCAACGAACTGGTCGTAACGGACGAGATGCGCGTGGTCGTGGCCGCGTACGCATGCCTGCTCGTGTTGAATCGCCCGGGCGTCCCCCGCAAGCATTTCTACGACGACCTGTTCTCGGTGCTCATCTACCCCACCGCATTCCTCGTTCCGCAAGCTCACCATCACGACGACGGGCTAGTGACCGAAAGTAAGGACGCCGCGTCGGGAGAGGCATGGGACTCGCGGCGAATCATCCTCTCCTGGCAGGACATCAAGGACGGCGCGCGCGGCGAGCACAACGTCGTCCTGCATGAGTTCGCGCATTACCTAGACATGGAGGACGAAACGATGGATGGCGCGCCGGGGCTCGGCAGCGCGCGCGCATACGAGCAATGGTCTGAAGTTTTCTGGGACGAGTACGATCGTCTCTGCGAGGAAGTGGACGCAGGTCGGGCGACGTTCCTAGATCCTTACGCCGCCAGCGAACCGGCGGAGTTCTTCGCAGTTGCGACTGAGACGTTCTTCATGCAGCCCCGCGAGTTGCAGGCGCGTCACGCCGCCCTCTACGCCCAGTTGCGCATGTACTATCGCCTCGACCCGGCGCGCTGGGTCGCTGCGGCGAATGCAGCGGAAGTTACGCCGGAACCGGGCTCGTCGAGCGGATCTGCGCCTGCCGAGCGGAGATGAGCAGCAGCGCGGCGCCGCCCACGAAGAGGATGATCAGCGATACGATCGCGATGCGCGGGCTGCCCGTGGCCAGCGCAGTCGTGCCCATCAACAATGGCCCAAGGACGGCCGCGAACTTACCCATCATGTTGTAGAAGCCGAAGAA
>DATAFY010000333.1:0-3322 GCA_036257205.1 Steroidobacter sp.
GGGGTACGGCACGGCCGCCGCTTCGCCTCGGCTGTCTATGACGACAAAGGCCGGCTGGCCCGTCGTATCGAAAACGACGTCTACGACTTTGCCGAGCGGTTCGTTCGCAGGAGTCACCACCGCGGCGCCGAGAAGCGCCTCTGTGGTCTTACTCTGGTCAGACGTCGTCGTAGTCCTGCCCGGCGGGGTCCGATCTGCGGCTGTTCCCTCTGCCGGGCTCGTGGAAGGTTGTGGGTCCACCTGCGCATCGCCAGGCTCAACCGGGCGAGTCGGCGTGTGGCCGGGCGGCGTCTGGTCAGCCGCAGTGCCTTCGGTTGGGCTCGTGGACGGCCTCGGGTCGGGCGGTTCCTGCCGCTCTTCGGCAAGCGCCAGACTCACAAATCCCAGCCCAGCGACAAGAGAGTAGATATAAGCGTGCAATCTGTTCATGCGTGCTCCCGGGTTGCGGATCCCATTTCAAGAATCCCCGGGTGCAGACGGTCGTTCCGCATGAACCAGACCGGTCTCAATCGAATGTCGCTGTCTCGCGTCCATCGGCGTCGTCCAAACCCCGCACCGTGTCCACGTCTTTGGCGCCTGTGAAAATCGCATTGTGAATTTCGGCGCCGTTGAAGGTCGCATGCGAAAGCGTCGAATCTCGCAGGTCGGCGCCGACCAGCTTCGCCTGGGTCAGGTCGACCCCGGTCAGATCCGCCCCGCTCAGGTACGCAAAGCTTAGATCGGCCCGAGACAGATCCGCGCCGCGAAGCCTGGCGCCGTTGAGGCGCGCGCCCGTCAGCACAAGACGCACGAGTCCCATGGGCTGGTTGCGCATATCTGCTCCGCCCTTGACTCGTTCGAGATTCGCGTCCGCAAGGTTCGCGCGTTCGAAGTTTCCCACCAGCTGTGCGCCGCGCAAATCCGCACCTTGTAGATTGGCGTTCGCGAAGACGCTCGAGAACATTTTCGCCTCACGAAGATCGGCTCCGATCAGAACGGCGTCGCGCAGAATGGCCACGCTGAGATTGGACCTTGCGAGCTTTGCATTCGACAGGTCGGCGCCTTTCAGATTGGCGCCGAACAAATTTGCCTCCGTGAAATCCAGCTCTGAAAGGTCTGCGCCGGGAGCTTCGAGGTTTGAGAAGTCTTTCGAACCGGCGGCGATGCGAGCTGCAACCTGATCTCGCGTCAGAGACTGGGCAGGCGCTGCTGCCGCGCCCAGCAGCCAGAGAACGAAGCCGACGAGGCGCATTGATGTGTTCATGGATGAAACCTTCTTGCAGCTTCAAACGTCGTGTTCTCGCGCCGCATCGTGCTCTCTCGTCCGTTTGAGGACAATACGCGGGTCGCCGCACGAGTCGAAGCTTTCCGATGAAACGCCTGCTGTTGTGCGTGTGCTCGGCGATTGCCTGCGCCTACTTCGGTTTCGCGCCTGACTTGGTATGGTCGACGGCCGAGCGGCCTGCTCACCGCGTTCAGATCGCGGGCCGCGGTGAGCCGACCGTGATCTTCGAAAGCGGTCTGGGCGACACGCTCGATGCATGGCGAGGCGTGCAGCCCTCGATCGCCTCGAGTTGTGCGCGTACGCTGACGTACAGCCGCGCAGGTTATCCGGGCAGCAGTCCTGCCACTGGAGCCCGTGACGCCCGCACAGTTGTGAGCGAACTGCGAGGTGAACTGCGCCAGCGAGGCATATTCCCGCCCTACGTCCTGGTCGGACACTCGCTCGGCGGTCTGTACATGCAGTATTTCGCTCGGCAGTACCCGAAAGAAGTCGCTGGACTCGTGCTCATCGATTCGACGCATTGGAATCAGCGGCTGCTAATGGGCTCGCCCATGAAGGACAAGCACCGCGAAGTCATGGTGTTCATGTCTTTCATCGCGCAGCGGGAGCTCGCCGACAGCGCGCTCGCTGGCGAACAAGTGCACACGAGTCCGCCAGCCGTTCGCGTGCCAACGATCGTTCTGTCAAGCACTGGCGTTCTACTCGGTGAAACGCCGACAGCGCGCGCGCTCGCCGCACGCCTGCAGGAGGACATCGCGGCCGATTTCCCCGGCGCCCGCCATATACGAGTCGATCGCAGCGGCCATTACATTCAGAGGGATCGGCCGGACGTCGTCATCCGCTCCGTTCGCGAGCTGATTCATTGTCATGTTTCGTGAGTCGCGATTAGAGGCAGTGATTGTCCGGACCCGTCGATTGTCCGGACCTGTCGAGAGCCGTAGTCGCCAATCACGATGTTCCTGCACTGTTCGCTGAGGCCCTTACTCGGCGGCAAGCAACGCCGCCGCGCTGCGTGCAGGCTCCTCAAGACCGGCGCCGCCCGAACGAAAGTGTTCCAGCAGCTGCTTGCGCATGCGCGGGTCCCAGAAACGCTTCATGTGATCGCTCACGGCACGAGCAGCCTGCTCCCTGCTCGGCTCGGCTGCGAAGAAAGCGCCAATGTCATTCGCCATTCGGACGAGATATTCGTTGTTCATTGCTGCTGATTGATGATTGATGATTAGTCCGGGATCGGGGGCCTGCCGAACCGCTGCTAGCCGCAGTCGCTAGTCGCAAATGAGCCGTTGTTCATTGGCGTACGCCACGTGCTGGCGTTCGCGAGCGAAACCCACGAGAGTGAGGCCGCTTTCCTGCGCAAGCCGTACCGCAAAGGCGGTAGGCGCCGACACGGCGGCGAGAAAGCTCACGCCCGCCGCTGCCGCTTTCTGCACCATTTCGTAGCTCGCGCGGCTGGTCACGATAAGCCATCCGGCGCTGATGTCCTGGTCGGAGCGGGTAACCGCGCCGATGACTTTGTCCAACGCGTTGTGCCGCCCAACATCTTCGCGGACAACCTGAATGCCGCGGTTCGGCAGGACCCATGCCGCCGCATGCACGCTGCCCGTTTGCGCGTTGATGCGCTGATGATTGCTCAGATCGGCGAGCGCTTCATGCAGCTCGAGCGCGCAGATGCGCATATCCGATTGGACTCGAGGACTGCGCATAGCCTCTTCTATCGTTGCGACGCCGCACAAGCCGCATCCGGTGCGGCCCGTCAGATTTCGTACCCGGCGAAGCAAGGCGGAAAAGCGTTGGCTAGCCAAACCGATGCGCACTTCGAACGCTTTGTCCTCGCGTTCGACGGCTTGCACGAACGAAATCTCTCGCTTGTCCTCGACGATGCCTTCGCTGAGCGTGAAGCCGACGCCGAGATCTTCGAGATCGGCGGGCGTGGCGAGCATCACGACATAGGACACGCCGTGATACACGAGCGCTACCGGCGCCTCCTCCGCGACGCGATCGAGCGTGCGTTGGACCGCGCCGTTGCGCTGACGGACGACTTCGACTTCGCGCACAGGC
>DATAFY010000335.1:0-5317 GCA_036257205.1 Steroidobacter sp.
GGCGCGCGCCGTGGACGAAGTCGGCGGTCCGACGATACTCGCCACCTTCACCGTGATCGCGGCGCTGCTGCCCATGGCGTTCGTAAGCGGTCTCATGGGGCCTTACATGAGCCCGATCCCCATCAACGCCAGTATGGGCATGATGATCTCACTGGCGATCGCGCTGATCTTCACGCCCTGGCTCTCTCGTCGACTGCTGGGCTCGGCGCCGTCTGGTCCGCACGCATCGCACGAGCGCGATCGGCGCCTGGAGCGGATGTTCGAGCGCATCCTTGGCCCACTCCTCCGCGGTGCGGACAGCGGCAAACGCCGTCACCGGCTCTACCTCGGCGTGGCCGCCGCGATTGTGATCGCTGTGTCGTTCGCCGGCTTCAAGTGGGTGGTGCTGAAAATGCTGCCGCTCGACAACAAGTCGGAATTCCAGGTCGTCGTGAACCTGCCTGAAGGCGCAGCGCTCGAGCGCACTGCGCTCGTCATGGACGAACTCACCGCCGAGATCGCGAAGATACCCGAGGTCACGCATTTCCAGACTTACATCGGCACGGCGGCGCCTATCAACTTCAACGGCCTCGTGCGTCAGTACTATCTGCGTGCGGGTCCTCAGCTCGGCGACATCCAGGTCAATCTCACCGACAAGCACGAACGCGACCGCCAGAGTCATGAAATCGCGCTCGCAGCGCGTCCGGCGCTCGCTGCGATCGGCAAGCGTTACGGCGCCAGCGTGCAGATCGTCGAAGTGCCGCCCGGCCCGCCGGTGCAGGCGCCCATCGTCGCGGAGATCTACGGGCCGCGCTACGCCGCGCAGCGCGCGCTTGGGGGACGCGTTCGGGAGGTGTTCGAGAGCACTGACGACATCGTCGACGTCGACGACACCGTCGAAGCGCCGGCGCGGCGCTACGTCCTCGAGATCGATCGTTCGCGCGCAGCGCTCCTAGGCGTGCAGCAACAGGCGGCGGCGCAAACACTTCAGACGGCATTGAGCGGCGTCGATGCGACGTACGTTCACGCGGGGCGCGAGCGCTATCCGATCCCGCTCCGGCTCGAACTGCCAGTGGCCGACAAGGCGGACCTCGATGCGCTGCTGTCGCTCGATATTCCGACGGCCGGCGGCGCACTCGTGCCCCTGTCGGAGATTGCGGGGGTGCGCGAGACGACGTGGGAGGGCGCGATTTATCACAAGGACTTGCTGCCCGTCGTCTATGTCACCGGCGACATGGCCGGCGAAGTCGACAGCCCGCTTTACGGCATGTTCGATCTCGTCGGGCGCCTCCGCGAGGGCGCAGCAGGAACGCAGATCGAGCAGTTCTTCATTCGTCAGCCCGGCGATCCTTACGCTCCGGCCGTGAAATGGGACGGGGAATGGCAGATCACGTATGAGACGTTCCGCGACATGGGACTCGCCTATTCGGTAGGCCTGGTGCTGATCTATCTGCTGGTCGTCGCGCAGTTCCGCTCGTACGCGGTTCCGCTCGTGATCATGGCGCCGATCCCGCTCACGGTGATCGGCGTCATGCCCGGCCATGCGCTGCTCGGGGCGCAATTCACAGCCACCTCGATGATCGGCATGATCGCGCTCGCTGGCATCATCGTGCGCAATTCGATCCTGCTAGTCGACTTCATCAATCAGGAGCTCGTGGCCGGCCGTGAGCTCGCCGACGCGGTGATTCGCGCCGGCGCCGTGCGCGCCAAACCCATCGTGCTGACCGCACTGGCCGCGATGATCGGCGCGTTCTTCATTCTCGACGATCCGATCTTCAACGGTCTCGCGGTCTCGCTCATCTTTGGCATCCTCGTCTCGACGCTGCTGACGCTGGTCGTGATCCCCGTTCTTTACTTCAGCTACCTGAGGAAGCGATCGGCAGTCAGAGAGAGCGAGCAATCGCGCCCGTCGCCTGCGGACTACGGACTACAGACTTGAGGTACCCGACATGGCTCACATCATCGTTCTCGGCGCCGGCATCGGCGGCATTCCATGCGCATACGAGCTCCGCAAGCGCCTCGGTGCGGAGCACAAAATCACGCTCGTCGGATCGAGCGACCGCTTCGAATTCACGCCGTCGAACCCCTGGATCGCCGTCGGCTGGCGCGAACCCGACGAGGTCGCTGTGCCGTTGGTCGAACGTATGGCGAAACGGGAGATCGATTTCCGTCCTGTGGTCGCAACACGCATCGACGCCGATGGATCGCGCGTCACGCTCGGGGACGGCGCAACGCTGGACTACGACTACCTCGTCATCGCGACGGGACCGAAGCTGATGTTCGAGGAGGTGGCGGGGATGGGCCCCGCAGGACACACGGAGTCGGTGTGCACGCAGGCGCACGCCGCGCACGCCTGGGAGAAGTATCAGGCGTTTCTCGCCGATCCCGGGCCCATCGTGGTCGGCGCGGCGCCCGGCGCGAGCTGCTTCGGACCGGCGTACGAGTTCGCCATGATCCTCGACGCCGATCTGCGCAAGCGAAAAGTACGCGACAAAGTGCCGATGACGTTTGTCACGAGCGAACCCTACATCGGCCACATGGGCCTCGGCGGCGTGGGCGACAGCAAGAGCCTGATGGAGTCGACGCTGCGGCAGCGGCACATTCACTGGATCACGAACGCGCGCATCACGAACGTGAGCGCGGGCCGGATGGACGTCGCGGAGGTCGGCGAGGACGGCGCCGTGCGCAAGGAATATGCGCTGCCGTTCAAATATTCGATGGTGATACCGGCGTTCAAAGGCGTCGACGCCGTGGCCGCAGTGCCGGGCCTCTGCAATCCGCGCGGCTTCGTGCTGATCGATGAGCATCAGCGCAGTCCGAAGCATCGCAATATCTTCAGCGCGGGGGTGTGCGTCGCGATTCCGCCCGTCGAAGCGACGCCGGTGCCCACAGGCGCGCCGAAGACGGGGTACATGATTGAGTCGATGGTGAGCGCCATCTGCGAGAACATCGTCGCGGAGCTGAGCGGCAAGCCGGCGCAGGCGCGCGGCACGTGGAACGCGATATGCCTGGCGGACTTCGGCGACACGGGCGCCGCCTTCGTCGCACTGCCGCAGATCCCGCCGCGCAACGTCACCTGGACGAAACTCGGTAAGTGGGTGCACGTCGCGAAGGTCGCCTTCGAGAAATATTTCCTGCACAAGGTGAGGAGCGGCGACATCGCACCGGTTTACGAGAAGTATGTGCTCAAGGCGCTTGGGATCGAGAGCCTCAAGTCTGGAAGCGGTTAGCTGTCAGCGGTCGGAGGTTGGTCAGAGGCTGCGTCGCAAGCCGCCTCAAGCCGGGAGTGGCATGTTCGCGACATTGAATGAACGGATGCTCGTCGGCGCGGCGCTGCTGCTCAGCTGCGCCGCCGCTTGCGCGGAGACGCTCGCCGAGGCCTGGACTCTGGCCTTGCAGAACGATCATGCGCTCGCGGCGGTGCGGCTGGAAACTGAGGCGTCGCGGCTGGAAGTTTCAGCGGCGCGCGCGCAGCGCTGGCCGACATTCACGGCGAGCGGCGGCTTCATGCAGTTCCAGGATGCGCCCGCATTCGATTTCTCCGCTGCTGGCGTTCCGCTGCAGCTGCCGGAAATCATCGATGACGACAACACGGTCGTTGGGAGCATGACCATGACGCTGCCGCTGTACACGGGCGGACGCATCTCGAGCGCGATCGACGCCGCCAACGAAGATCAGCGCGCCCGCGAAGCGGGGGAGCGTCAGGCGGTGCAGGATGTGAAGCTCGCGGTTGCGCATGCGTACGTTGATGTGCTGCGCGCGCAACGCGCGCTCGCCGTGGCCGACAGCAACACGTCGAGTCTCGAAGCGTACGCGGCGGAAGTGACGTCCATGTTCGATCGCGAGCTCGTGCCGCGCAACGACCTTCTCGCCGCTCAGGTGGCGCTGGCGAATGCACGCCAGAACCGCATTAGGCTGGCCAACGCCGTGAGCCTCGCACGCGCCGCCTACAATCGCCGTCTGGGTCAGCCGCTCATGCGTGAGGCGACGCTCGAGGCCAGCCTGCCTACGATCGGCGGCGAATTCGATCGCGAACCAGTTGAGACGCTGATCGAGCATGCGCTCGGCAAGCGTCCAGAAATCGCGGTGCTCGAAGCTCAGGCGAAAGAGATTGGGCATCTTGCGAGCGTGGAGCGCGCGCGGCTGCGCCCGAGCGTGCTGCTGAGCGGCGGCTATTCGTATCTCGAGAACCAGGCGCTCGATCGCGAGGAGTTCGCGATCGCTTCGATCGGCTTTCAGTGGCCGCTGTTCGACGGCGGCGTGACGCGCAACCGCACAGCCGCCCTGCGACGCGGTCAGCTGGCGCTCGAACAACGCCGCGACGATCTTGAGTCCCTGGTCGCACTCGAGGTGCGTCAAGCGTGGCTCGATTCACAGGACGCGCGCTCGCGCGTCGGTGTTACCGCTGAAGCGGTGGCGCAGTCCGAGGAAAACCTGCGCATCACGCGGCGACAGTATCAGGCCGGTCTCGTCATCAGCACGCGGGTGCTGGAGGCTGAATCCTTGCGCGTCGTGAGCCGCATGAATTATGACGACGCCGCACTCGATGCGAGTCTCGCAATGTATCGTCTCGCCCGGGTCGCCGGCGAGCTTTGACGGCGGCATGCGCTAGCGCTTTGTAGTCCTTCGCCGGAGGCAATGCGCAATCACTGATGCGGGTGAGGAAGAGTGTGATTAAGGTTGTCGCGGTTGGTGTTTGAGGAACCGCATGGCGCGCACGACCGATTCACTTTGAAGAAGACCGCGTGAGCAAATTACAGCACTTCGAGGACAACATTCATGCGCTGGATGAGCGCATTGGGCGCCTGGCGCTCATTTGCGGCGCCGACCTTACCAAATCTGAGACGGTCGTTTATTTGATCAAGGGTCATTTCGAGACCTGCACGCGCGGCGACGCCATCAGCGCTCAGCATCGCGATGAGCTCAGGGCGCTGCTGATGATGAAATACAAGATAGAGATGAGCTGTATCGACGCCATCGGCGCCGAGGATTGCGCGCGCCTGATCTTCGAACAGGACGAACGCCTGCGTCGCAGCGGCTTCCCACCGGAATCGTTGCCATAGTCATGGCGTCGGGCGACCTTCTGCATTCACACCGCCCACCGCTCCACGCCCAACTTTCCCCGCCACCGAGTACGGCTATTCGCGCGACCTGGCGAGCCCAGCTCTTCGGGGGGCGATGAACCGCCTGGCGCAGGACATAATCCCGATCGCGACTTTCATTGCTCGAGAGCGGCGGCGCCGTATTAGTCGATGTCCGCGACGCAGACGAGCACGCACGCGAGCGCATTGCACTCGCGCGAAACGCACCCCTTGCCCACATCGGTCAATCGCCGTTG
>DATAFY010000380.1:0-4002 GCA_036257205.1 Steroidobacter sp.
TATCGCGGCTAGCAGTTAGCGATTCGCGTGAGTCCCTGCGAACTTACACTTTTTCTCGCCATGCAGAATCGCCGAGCCTCCTCATTGAGCGCGAGCACACGTCGACCTGCTGCTGCATGAACGCGATCGATCGCGGTACGCTCAGCATCGCCGGTCATGGCCGCCGAAAAATTTGAAAGCACAAGGCGAGCCTGCGCCGGTCGGCATGATGCAAGCAAGTCGATCAGGACGGCACGAGTCGAAGCCGACGCGGCTTCTTGCGCTGTGATATCAGATTCGATCTCTCGTGAGTCAGCGTGAAGCATCGTTAAGATTGCTGATCGTCAGGTCCTTCGGTAGAGATGCGTTGCGCAGTAAGACTGCGGGCCGAAAGCGCTGGTCAGGTGGGTAAGCGCATGCTAGCGTGCTTAAAGGCGCGTGGGACGGCGCTGATCCGACGACAGCAGCGAACGACGGCAGTCGAGCGCGAAGGACGTTCCCTTTCGAACCGATTGGGGGACCTGTGACTGACCACCAAAAGAACGCGCGCTTCGCGCTGGCCGTGCTCTTTGGCGTCAACCTAATGAACTTCTTCGATCGCCAGATCGCGGGCGCACTGGTTGAGCCGATTCGGTTTGAGTTCGGTCTCACGGACATGCAGACGGGCATCGTGAACACCGTCTTCACGTTGGTGTACGCCGTCATTGGCGTGCCGCTCGGACGTCTCACGGACAGCTGGGCGAGAACGCGGCTGATCGGCATCGGCGTGTCGTTCTGGAGCTTGCTGACGGCAGCGTCCGGTCTCGCCGTGAACTTCTGGACATACCTGTTGGCTCGCGTCGGCGTCGGCGTCGGTGAGGCGAGTTGCGCACCAGCCGGTCAATCGTTGATAGGCGATATGTATCCCCCAGAACGTCGGGCTCGCGCCATGTCCATCTTCATGATGGGGCTGCCGCTAGGTGTGTTCGCCGCGTACATGCTCAGCGGCAACATCGCCAAGGTCTGGGGCTGGCGGGCGGCGTTTTTCGTTGCGTGCGTCCCGGGTCTCATTCTCGCGGCGCTCGCGTTGCTCATTCGCGAGCCGGCGCGCGGCGCAGTCGAGGCGCGGCCGCTCGCACGCCCCCCGGAACGTCCATATCGCGCCGTGCTTGGCGTTGCGACTATCTGGTGGATCATCCTTTCGGGCGTGATGTTCAACTTCAATAGCTACGCCGTGAACACGTTTCAGACGGCGTTCCTGCAACGCTTCCACGGTCTCGATATCGATCAAGCGGCGAACATCTCGGCATTTTCGCTCGGCCTGACCGGCGCAATCGGTTTACTCCTCGGCGGCTGGCTGGGAGATCGTCTGCGCACTCCTGGGCGTCGTTTGTCGCTCGCCGGCGTTGGAATGCTCTTCGCGGCTCCTTGCGTTTTCTTCGCGCTCCAACAGCCCAAAGGCGGGTTCGTGGCGTTCGCATTGTTGATGGGGACGTCAACTGCGATGACCTTCATGTATTACTCAACCGTGTACACGGCATTGCAGGACGTTGTGCCGCCCACGTTGCGGGGTACGACGGTTTCGCTCTACTTCCTCGGGCAATACGTACTCGGGGCTAGCTTCGGGACCACGATCATGGGCGCATTGAGCGATCACTTCGCGAATCGTGCAATGCTCGCGGCGGGCGCGACGGAACTCGAACGGTTCAGGGCCGAAGGTCTCCATACGGCCATGTACGTGATCCCGGCCCTCATGGTGCTTTGCGCTGGCTCTCTGTTAGGCGCGGCGAGGAAGGCGAGCGCAGACGCCATGCGTTTGCGCGAAGCGCCGGTGAACGCCCCTGCCGCGGCTGCCGCTGAGCCGGCGAGCTAGGCTGAGGCGCGAGGCTGTAGTTCGAAGACCTGTCTAGAGCTCAAGGCTGGCGAAGCAGCGGGAAGTTTCTGGCGGCTCATGCACCTCGCGGGCCTCTGCGAGTCCTAGCGAGTCCCCGTGAGGCTCTCCATCATCAGTCCGGTGCCGCCCTTAGAGACGTGCGCGACGATCGCCGTGCGCCTGTGAATTTTGGTCACTATGCCCAGGTTGATTGCGAACGCAAGATGCACGGTAGCGCCCTTTTTCAATCCGAGATTCTCCGTTTCGATGAAGACGCCGTTGGCGCTCAGATTGCGCGCTCTACACAGCTTGCCGGGACGGCCTGGCGCAGAAACATAGACCGCGGTGCGTGCGCGATGCCGGGTGTGAAGGCGTCGGTCCACTCAGATCCCCGCAGCCCGGTTCAGGTACCGCCCACGACGCCGGTCAGACTCGCCGATTTCGAAGGGCCCGAATTCGATTGTCATCGCAAGCGCGCTCAGATAGATGCGACGCTTGGCATTATGCCGCGCACGTCGGCTTGTGCGAAGTGCGGCGGCGAGGTCTATTTCGCGAGAGAATGCGCGCAAAGTAGCGCATCTCGTAGTTGAATCGCGATGAACGAAACGGAACGGAAACGCTCGAACGCATGAATACATTGATGTCGCTAGACGAATTAAACCGACCCGATCAGCCATCGGGAGGAATGAGGCCGCCGCCAAGACTGCTCGATCGTCTATTCATGCACAGACCCAGTCCCATGGATGAGGCGTGGCTCGCATCGAATTGTCGAGGTGCGGCGGCGCGAGGCGCGGCGCACCCGGCGCGGCGACGGTGCGCATCAAGAGCGCATGTATCCCGTGCGGGCGTGCGTTATGCAAAGTCGAGATTGCTTTCGCCCAGGTTTTCACTGGGTCGAAAGGATGGGACACCTTGAGGACGCCGGCGATGCACCATTCGTGTCCTGATCGCTCGGCCCCGATCGGCGTCTTCGACTCGGGTGTGGGCGGACTCACGGTCTTGCGGGCCCTGCGAGCCGCGCTCCCCGCTGAACGCTTCATCTATCTGGGGGATACCGCGCGCCTGCCATATGGCGCGAAAAGCCATGAATCGGTGCTGCGCTATTCGATTCAGGCTGCGGACTTTCTCGTCAGCCGAGGCGTCAAGTACGTCGTCATCGCATGCAACACCGCCTCTGCAGTGGCTGTGGAGGCTCTGCGCGAGCGGCTGGCTCCAACTCCCGTCCTGGGCGTGATCGATCCGGGCGCTGAAGCCGGTTGTGCAGCATCGCGCAGCGGCCACATCGCGGTGATCGCGACTGAGGGCGCGGTGCAGGGCGGCGCCTACCAAAGGGCGATCTCAAGATTGCGCCCTGACGCGATCGTGCGCGCTCAGGCGTGTTCTCTGTTCGTGGCGCTCGCAGAGGAGGGCTGGACGGAGGGACCTATCGTCGAGGCCGTCGCGCATCGTTATCTTCATGAATTGATGCGCAGCGATCCTCGACTGGATACGTTGCTGCTCGGCTGCACTCACTTCCCGGTGCTGTCCAGCGCGCTGCGGGCCGTCATCGGACCTGACATCGCCATCGTAGATTCCGCCCATACCACAGCCGCGGCGCTCACGGCGGAGCTGTTGGTGCGCCAGCTGACGGCCGGTGCGCCCAGCCGCGGTTTCGCTCAGTTGCTCGCGACGGATGCGCCGGAACGCTTCGCCCGAGTGGGCGGGCGTTTCCTGGGGATCGATGTTCGACCGCAAGATGTAGAAGTGGTTGATCTTGGCCGAGCACGCTGAGTTTGCTGGCCCCACGACGCCGGAGCGCAAGGATCGGGCGATGCACGCCCGCCTGTCTGCGGCGCCGGCCGAAACCGAAGCGTTCGGGAATTGGTGCAGCCCAGACCGCGCGCGTTCAGCGACCGCCGCAGATGCATGCGAGCCTGGGCGCCGCCGCTTGCAAGGTGAACTCGCAAGAGAAAAAGGCCGAAAGAAGAGAGAAAAGAAGAGAGAGGAGACGAACAAGGCCAACTTGCTGTTGACACTCAATACCTTGGCAAAGAGAATACCCGGCTCTTATGTCCGCGGAGGGGTACCCAAGCGGCCAACGGGGGCAGACTGTAAATCTGCTGGCTTATGCCTTCGTAGGTTCGAATCCTACCCCCTCCACCACCTCTGCGGGTGTAGTTCAATGGTAGAAC
>DATAFY010000394.1:0-2395 GCA_036257205.1 Steroidobacter sp.
ACGCGCCTGTTAAAAAAACGCGGGCATCGCATCACAGCCGTCGAGAACGGCCGCGCTGCGGTTGCCGCGCTGAACTCGCCTGCGCACAAGACGTTCGACGTGGTGCTCATGGATGTGCAGATGCCGGAGATGAACGGAATCGAAGCGACTGCTGCGATCCGACAACACGAGGCGGCGCGCGGGGGACATGTGCCGATCATCGCGCTCACCGCGCACGCCATGCAGGGGGATCGCGAGCGCTGCCTCGCCGCGGGAATGGATGGGTATCTTGCCAAGCCGATTGACGTCGAAGAACTGGTGTCTACGGTTGAGGCGTTCGCCGGAAACGCGGGCGCGTCTCGCGCTGACGCCGCAGCCCCACGCGCCACCAGTAATGCGCCGGTCTTCGATCAGCGGGCAGCTCTCAAGTACGCCGGCGGCGATCGACGGCTGCTCACGGAAGTGATTGCGATGTTCCGCGCCGATTATCCGAGCAGGTTGCGACAGATTGGCAGTGCCATCAGCAAAAACCATGCGGAACGTCTGCGTCTCAGCGCCCATGCATTGAAAGGGGCGCTGGCGACGGTCGGATCACAAGCCGGCCGGGAGGCGGCGTTGACGCTCGAACAAATCGGTCGCACCGGCGACCTCACTGGAGCTCGCGCAGCATTCACGCCACTCCGCGAAATCATCGCGTCGCTCGAGGATGCATTCGTTGCCGCAGAGCTCGTGTCGCCTCGACGGCGCCGCGCCAAGACAGCCGCGCGGAGGCGCAACGGATCCGGGAAGCGGAGGCTTCATGACAAAGATTCTCGTCGTCGACGATGATCGCGCGACGCGCCACATCCTGCAGAAGGTGCTGACCAATGGCGGCTACAAGACCACCGTCGCGAAAGACGGGCTGGCCGCGCTGCAGGCGATCAGAAAACAACGGTTCAATCTGTTACTGCTCGACGTCTGGATGCCGCGCATGAACGGTCTCGAGCTGCTGGCGAAGCTGCGCGCGCGCAAGTCGAAGCCGCGCGTGGTAGTGATGACGTCCGATGACGCGCCGCAGACGCTTCTCGAAGCCGTGCGGGAGAACGCGTTCAAGTACGTGCACAAGCCGGTCGACGCAGCGGGCTTGTTGAAAACGGTCCGTGACGTGCTCGCCGCGCCCGAGATCCCCCCAATCGAAGTGATTTCGGCACGTCCGGAATGGGTCGAGCTGATGGTGCCCTGCACGCGTGATGCGGTTGACCGCATCGAACCCGTGATGGCGCATCTCGAAGCGAATCTGGCGCCGGAGGTCCGCGAGTCGATTGCGTATGCCTTTCGCGAGCTGCTGTTGAATGCGATCGAGTGGGGCGGACGGCTCGACGCGACTCGGCGCGTTCGCATCGCGTGCCTGCTCTCGCCGCGTATGCGTATGTATCGCATTGCCGATCCAGGGCCGGGCTTCAAGATCGAGGAACTGCCGCACGCAGCCGTCGGACATCCGCCGGATCAACCAGTCGAGCACATGCGCGTAAGGGAGCAAAAAGGTCTCCGACCAGGCGGCTTTGGATTGCTGACCGTACGGGCGAGTGTGGACGAACTGCTCTACAACGAGAAACGCAACGAAGTGGTGTTTGTCAAATACCTTTAACCCCTCAATTCACTTGAGTCGAGAATCGCGGCATCGTTTTATCGCAATGATATGGGGCGGCAAGATAGGCGTGCGCATCGCGATGCCAGGAGCGAGGGGATGCGAGGCCGCGGGGCCGGATCACCGCCCGGCCCCGCGTCGGCTTTCTACTGGTTCTTGTTCCCTTTTACGTCCTTGCGCAGCGGTGGCGCGCTCGGCGGCGAGTGACGCCGGCGGGTCGCCTGCTCGAACGAATACGCGAGTTTGATCAACGTCGGCTCGTCGAACGCCGATCCGGTAAAGCTGATTCCGAACGGCTGTGGCTGCGGATTGAAGTCCGCCGGGAGCCCCGCCGGTGTGTTCGGGATGAAGCCGAACGGCACGACGACGGTGGGATAGCCGGGACGCGCAGCCAGACCGGCACTGGTGGCGCCCCCAAACAGCAGGGCGTCGAGATTCTGAGCGGTCATGACTTCGTCGATGCCATGCGTGGCAGTGAGAAAAATGTCCATCGCACGATCGTGGTTGTAACGCGCCGCGTCGAGGGCGAGGTTCATCTCCTCGGAGATGTCCAACCGCGCCTGTTCGTAGCGAATGGCGTTCTGTGCCGCGTGAGCCAGATTGAACTGGATCAGTTCGGTCAGCGTGTCGATGTCCGACGCACCGCCGAGCGAGTTGAGCCACAGATTGAAGTCGCGTTTGAAACCGAACTTCAGCACAACGGAGCAAGTCGCGTCGCTTCCTTTTCTCTGCGAGGCGATTGAGCACACTCCCCAGGCGGGCAACGTGCCGTCCACCTGACTGGGGATG
>DATAFY010000408.1:0-7892 GCA_036257205.1 Steroidobacter sp.
AAGGCGGATGGGTCGCGCATGTAGGCGTGCAAATATTGCTCGCCACGCAGCTGCGTGATTTTCGTGAGATCAGGGGCGTAGTAGGCGCCTTCGCCGAACAGCGTGTGACAGTTGACGCAGTTGTTCTTGTGCCAGACGCCCTGCCCTCTGCGCACCTGGGGCGTGTTGGCCTCGGCGTGCGTCAACGCCGGAAATCTCCTGTGGCTGTCGACCGTGAGCGCCAGGAACGCGACTGTCGAGATGGCGGTCGAGGCGAGCGCAAACGCTCGAGCTTGTCGTTTGTTCATCGCCGCCTCAGACGCCGATCTGCGGCGCGTGCGAGAGCCAGATCCACGCCGAATACAACAGCGACCCCAGCATGGCGGCCAGGACGATGTAGCTCAAGATTTTGAGCGGCGCAAAAAACGCCTCGCCGTGCATAAAGACCGCCCTTTGTTCTCGCGCGATCGATGCGTCTGATCGCGTCGAGCGGCAAACGCGCATGTGTCGGGGAAGTTCCCTAGGCGGCTGGCGCCCATTGCGCGTACCTCCCGCGGGCGCGCCGCCAACCTCAACGTATCAGGGCTCTGGCCGCAGCCACAACCATATGGCGACCGCGGCCATCGTGAGCGGCGCCGCCGCCTTGAGCCACACTGCGGCGCCCGTGAACTCTAGACCGACGGCGCTCACGAGCATCATCGCTGTGGCGAATAACTTGGCCTTGCGGGGCACTGCGCGGCGTTGGCGCCAGTTGCGGATATGCGGACCATAGATGCTGTGCGCGAGCAGCCAGCGCTCGAGGGCGGGCCAGCCCTTGCCCGCCGCCCACGCCGCGAGAATAAGGAACGGTACGGTGGGCGCCACGGGAAGCGCGAGGCCCAACAGACCCAATGCTAATGCGACGATCGCGCCAGCGCGCCAGAGCAGAAGCTGCGTGGGTCGGAGCATCGGGGATTCTATGCTGAAGGGTATGCTTATGATAAGGGCGGCGGCGTCCCAGGCGTCGCTGCGGAGGCCCTGACAGATGGCGGAGCGCATCCTAATTCTCGATGGACATCCTGATCCGGCGCCGGACCGTTTCGTGCATGCGCTTGCTCGCGCATACAGCGAAGGGGCGGAAACTGGAGGACACGACGTGGTCGCGGTCAGGCTGGCCGACATCGAATTCCCACTACTGCGCAGCGAGGCGGACTACCAGCGCGGCGAACCCGTCGAAGCGGTGCGTCGCGTTCAAGCCAATTTCGACTGGGCCTCGCATGTAGTCATTCTGTATCCGCTCTGGTTGGGCGGGATGCCCGCAATGCTCAAGGGATTGCTTGAACAAATGCTCCGCCCGGGTTTCGCGTTCAGCACGCAGCAGCTCGGACGCTGGCCGGTCAAGCTGCAGAGTGGCAAGAGCGCGCGCATCATTGTCACGATGGGAATGCCCGCGGCGGTCTACCGTTTCTGGTATCGCGCGCATAGCCTGCGCAGCCTGCAGCGCAATGTGCTCCGGTTCGTCGGGTTTCGGCGCGTGAGCTCTACGACCATCGGCGCGATCGCCGAGCTGACGCCGCAACAGCGACGAGGCTGGCTCGATACGATGCGCGAGCTCGGGCGCGCTGCGCAATGAAGGGGCGCGCGTGCGTTCTCAGTGGCGTTCTCAGTTGTACGTTGTCCGTGGGGTCGGGCGCGAGGCTTGAGGCAGTACGCTCGCCGGCGCCGCGCGGGAGCGCTGGCGCACGACCCAGACCGGACGCTTAGATCTTGCAGCGCAGTCAGGTACGCTGCCGCAGCACGCGCCCTGTAAGCAGGACGAGGAGGGCGCCGGCGGCGGTCACGATGCATACCGCGCCCACGGATGGCGGTGCGAACTGGAACACTCTCGCGACGGGCGGCGCGTAGATCGTAAGCACAAGGGCGAAACAGGCGAGGCCCGCGATCCACCAGAAAATCCTGTTCGGTTTCGCCAGCAGTGCAGGCAGGCTCGCGGTTTGCGAGCGACTCACAAAAATCAATGCGAGATTCGACGCGACGATAGCCACGAACGCGAGCGCGCGCGCCGCGCTCTCGCTCAGCAAATGCAGCGCCAGCCAGTACTGCAAGATCGCGAACGCCAGTACGACCGCACCGAGCAGCACGCTGCGCCGCACGATCGGTCCAGAGAACAGCCGCTCACCCGGCGGGCGCGGTTGGCGTCGCATCAGATCGGGCGATTCCGCGTCAGCTTCGAATACGAAAGCGCAGGCCGGGTCAATGACGAACTCGAGAAAGAGCACGTGCACTGGAAAGAACAGAAGCGGCCAACCGAACAAGACTGGCAAGAGCCCGAGCCCGGCGATCGGGATATGCACGGAAATGATGTAGCTCATCGCGTGACAAATGTTGCTGTAAATACGCCTGCCAAGGCGCACCGCTTTGACAAGCGATCCGAAGTCGTCGTTGACCAGAACGAGGGCGGCGGCCTCCCGGGCCACATCGGAGCCGCGGCCGCCCATGGCGACGCCCACGTGCGCCGCTTTGAGCGCCGGTGCGTCGTTCACGCCGTCGCCCGTCATCGCGATGATCTCACCGTTCTCCTTGAGCGCCTTGACCAGGCGGAGCTTGTCGTCCGGTTGGGCGCGCGCATAGATGTTCACGCTACGCACGCGCGTGCGCAGTTCAGCTTCCGAGAGACCTCGCAGCTCGGCGCCGGTCAGCGCACCTCCGCTCGCGTCGAACCCCGCCTCCGCGGCGATCGCGAGCGCCGTGCCGGGATGATCGCCCGTGATCATCACGACCCGAATGCCGGCCCGCGCGCACTCGACGAGCGCGGCGGGGACGTCGCTGCGCAGCGGGTCTGCAAGGCAAATCAGACCTAGCAGGCGCAGCTCGAATTCGCGGGGAGACGCTGGCAGAGTTTCGCGCCGGTGCGTTCCTCGCGCCACCCCGAGCACGCGCAGTCCGCGACCCGCGTGCGCCGCCGCGCGCGCGAGCCAGGCGTTGCGCTGCGCTCCATCGACGCGACACAGTTCCAGTACGGTTTCAGGGGCCCCTTTTACCGCGATCAGCCCCTCCTCTGCCTCGCCGAAGCGCCAGACGTGAGTTACGGCGAACAGGTCTGCCGTGAGGTCGTACTCGCGCACGAGTTCAGCCGTGTGCAACTCGCGTGCTTCTCTGGGAATCCAGAGCTCGGCGCCTTCGTAAATGGCGCGCTCCATGGGGTCGAACGCGTTGATCTCGCTCGCGGCGAGCGCGGTCATGAGCACGGACCCGGCGGCGTCATCGAGGCGAACATCGCCTGTGCGCAGATCGAACTGGCGCGCCGAGGTCTCGATCAAGGCGAGCTGCATTCGGTTTTCCGTGAGGGTGCCGGTCTTGTCAACCGCGAGCACGGTTGCAGCGCCGATCGCCTCGATCGCCGGCATGCGGCGAGTGAGCACGCCAACACGCGATATGCGCCAGGCGCCCATTGCGAGAAACACGGTGAGCACGACAGGGAATTCTTCGGGCAACACTCCCATCGCGACCGTCACGCCGGCGAGCACGCCGCCCAGCCAGTCGTTGCGCGAGGAGGCGTAGAGCGCCGCGATCAGCGCGCATAACGCCAGCGCCGCCGTCGCGACCAGGCGCACGACGCGCCGAACCTCGCGATAAAGCGGCGTCATCTCCGGCCCCAAGGTCGCCAGCGCGCGGCCGATCTTGCCGATTTCGCTGCGCACGCCGGTCGCGGTAATCTCGGCGACGCCGAAGCCGCGCACGACAAGGCTCCCCGAGTACACCCGCGCCGCGGCGTCGGACGCCCCCGCGGCGGCTCGCTTGTCCACGGGCAACGACTCGCCGGTCAGAATGGACTCGTCCGCGCTCAATGCGGTGGCGCTGTGAAGCACGCCGTCCGCGGGAACGCGATCGCCCTCGCGCAGCAGCACGATGTCTCCGACGACCACCTCGCGTCCTGCGATCCTCTGCTCCACGCCGTCGCGCACCACGAGCGCGCGAGGGCTCGAAAGATCCTTCAGCCGCGCCAAGGCATGTTCAGTGCGGCGCTCCTGCAGTATTGTGATCAGCAGCACGACCACGATCGAGACGGCGAGCACTGCAGCCTCACGCAGATCACCGAGGAGCACGTAGATCGCGGCGGCTGCGATCAACAGCAGGAACATGGGCTCGGTAAGGACTTCGCGCGCGATGAGCGGAAGCGTCCGGGGTCCCTGTCCGGGCAACTCGTTGGCGCCTGCAGCCGCAAGCCGCCGCGCTGCTTCTACGGCGCTCAGGCCGGTAGGCGCGGGCGCAACGCCTGCGCCAGTGATGTATTGCGTCGGCGGCATCGGACTCATTTTTGGATATGGAGGCGAGAGGATAGGACGCAGCCGTCGAGCCGTCATGGCCTCACGTGCTGTTCCGGGCGCCGTTTCGGGAAACGCTGTAGTCGCAGTTCGCGACGTCTCTCAGAATGCGCGTGAGCGTCCACTGCGGTCGCTTGTCGGAATCCGCGGGGCGGGTTGGCGGATTGGACGTTGGAGCGTCCGGTGCACACGCCGACATGAGAGCTCGGCGGCGTACATTTGCTGCGTAGCGGAGGAGAGAACCTCATGCTTGCTCGCCGGTGCACCCTGATCGCTGCAGTCGCTCTTCTCGCGTCGTGCCGTAGCCAGCCGCAACCCGCGGTGCTGCAATCGATGTCCGGGATGCAGCTCTATGAGACATTGTGCGCAAGCTGCCATGGCGTGAGCGCCAAGGGCGACGGTCCGATCGCGCCGCTCATCAAAACGGGAGTGCCCGATCTCACTCGGATTGCGAAGCGCGAGGGTGGCGAGTTTCCCACGGAAGACGTACGGCGCACGATCGATGGCCGTTTCGATCGGTCGGCGCACGGGCCGCGCGATATGCCCGTGTGGGGATGGCGGCTTTACGACTCCTCGAGCAGCGATGAGGCAGGCGAACGCGCGCGCACCGACTCAATGATCGAGCGCCTCGTCGAATATCTGCGTTCCATACAGGAGTTCTGAGTTCATGCGCACCGCACCCGCTTTTCTGATCGTCTGCGCGTTGCAGGCCGCGCCCGCCGCCGCGGCGGAGTACCTCGCCATGTCAGGGGAGGAGCTCTATATGCGTTTCTGCGCTTCGTGCCACGGTGAGGGCGGCCGCGGCGACGGCCCGGTCGCCGGTTCATTGCGCGTGGAGACGCCCGATCTGACGTTGATTGCACGCCGGCACGGCGGTGAGTTTCCGCGCGATCGCATCGAACAGATTATAGACGGTCGGTACATTATCGGCGCCCACGGCTCGCGCACCATGCCGGTCTGGGGCGAAGACCTCAGCCGGATCGAGATCGGCGATCCGAACGCCGAGCGAGCGACGCAGACGCTCATCTCTCGACTCGCCGAGTATCTACAACGGCTGCAACGGCCGAAGTCCGACTGACTGGTTCTGTGCGCGACCATGGTTCGCGTCCGGGTCCAGTCCATGTCTCATTAGGAGGCAGGCATGACCACCGCCAATCCGCTGCATCGACTCACCGACCTGGGTCAAAGCGTCTGGCTCGACTACATCGAGCGCGGTTTCATCCAATCGGGAGAACTCGCCCGTGTGATCCGGGACGACCGCATCAGCGGGCTTACATCCAACCCCGCCATTTTTCACAAGGCGCTTGTGGGTGGAGGTTACGATGAGGTCGTGAAAGCGCTCGCACGCGAAGGTCGCTCGCCTGAGGCGATCTGGAGCGTCCTCGTCGTTGAGGATATACGCAGCGCCGCCGATGCGCTCGCCGGCGTTTACGCAAATACGCGCGGGCGCGACGGCTACGTCAGTCTTGAAGTCTCCCCGCTGCTCGCCCGCCATGCGCAGCGCACGATCGCCGATGCGAGGCGCCTCGCATCGCTGGTCCAGCGGCCCAATCTCATGCTGAAGGTGCCCGGTACAACCGAAGGGGTGGATGCGATCAGCCGGCTCACGGCCGAGGGCTTCAATATCAACGTCACGCTGCTCTTCAGTCCGGATCGCTACGACGCGATCGCCGATGCGTACATGCAAGGTCTCGAGCAGCGCGTCGCTGCCGGTGAGCCGATAGAGCGCATAGCGTCGGTTGCGAGCTTCTTCGTCAGTCGCATCGATACACTGGTTGACGAGCGGCTTGCCTCGAGGCGCGAGGCGAGCGCGTTGCGCGGACTGGCCGCTATAGCGCTCGCAAAGCTGGCTTACGATCACTATCGGTCGTTGCGGTCCAGCGCTCGATGGCGCGCGCTGGAGAGTCGGGGCGCACGGCTGCAGCGTGTTCTTTGGGCAAGCACAGGGACCAAGAATCCGGCATACAGCGACGTGAAGTACGTGGATGCGCTGATCGCCCCAGGCACGATTGCGACCTTGCCGGTCGAGACGTTGATCGCTTATCGAGACCACGGCGACCCGGCGGTGCGCCTCAACGGCGTCGTGGACGGTGGAGGTCCCGATCCAGAGTATGTGCTGCAGCGTCTGGCGCAGGTCGGGATAGATGCGGCCTCCGTGGCCGCGCAGCTCGAAGAGGAGGGTGTACGCAAATTCGTTGAGCCGTTCGAAGCCACCCTCGCCGTGCTGCGTGAGCGCGTGCGGAAGCTGCAGGGGCAGCCGGACGCTTGAACGGGACGCTTCTCGCGGACCGGCTCGCCGAGTGGACGACGCAGGCCGCTGACTTCCGCATGCGACCGGTGGCGTTTGTGGGCACGATCGAACGCGACGGCGTGGAGGAGCTCATCGGTCTTGCGCGCGACGAATCGACGAATGAGGCGTAGTCGAACTCGGCGTCACTGTGACCGATGACTTGCAGCGCTCCAGTTTAGCGGGCAACACGTAATGGACGATGGATGGAGAACGGTTAGACATGCCGAGAGCTCAAAACGCCAGCGAAGACACAGCATTCGCTAGAGCGTCCAGGTATTCACCAGCGCCAGTCGCAAAGTCCGGGTAGTCACAAGTCACGATGTCTGGACTTGCCGTCCTGAGAAACACTCCGATCAGTTCGCTGTTTTACGAGGAATGTTCATGGCCGCCAAACCGCATATCCCCGCCGTAGGCGCAATGGATCCCGAATTGCGCAATTCACCGATCATCCAGGAGTTCGATGAAGACGCGGACGTCGTCGGGCTGACCGCTCCGGATGAGTCGGTCTGCTATTTCAACGGGCGAGAATACGGCAACAACAGCTACGTACGTTCAGGCGATCAGCTGTTGAAGTGCAGGGATGGTGTGTGGATCGAAGCCGGGCCCGGAGATCCGCTGAATCCCTGACCGTTACGCATGCTCGTTCTTGCGCTCAACTGCGGCAGCTCGTCTCTTAAGACGGCGCTCATTGACAGCGCCGACGGCCGGCGTCTGCTCGATGCGCGCGTCGAGCGCATCGGTGAAAACGCCGAACTGCGGGTTGAAGAGAATGTGTCCAAGGCGCGGGCGACCAACGAGGCCGAAGCGCTGGAGGTTTTGCTCGAGCTTGTGAGGCGGGCGGCGCGCGAGCGTCCTATAGAGGCGGTGGCGCATCGCATCGTTCACGGCGGGGATCGTCTCGTTCGGCCGACGCTGGTCGATGACAGCGTGCTCGCGGAACTCGGCGCCGTCTCGCCGCTTGCGCCGCTTCATAACCCGCCGGCCCTCGCGGCTTTGCGCAGCGCGCGCGCTGCGCTGCCCGACCTGCCGCATATCGCGGTCTTCGATACGGGGTTTCATTCCATGCTTCCGCCGCGTGCGCGGGAATACGCTTTACCTGAAGATGTGCGACGTCGCCATGGCGTGCGCCGTTACGGATTCCACGGCATCAATCACGAACATGTGATGCGGACCGCGGCAGCACATCTTCGGACTGAACCGCAAGCCTTGCGCATCGTTTCCTGTCACCTGGGGGCGGGCGGCAGCGTCACGGCAATCGAGTACGGCCGCAGCGTCGAGACGAGCATGGGAATGACGCCGCTTGAAGGACTGGTGATGGC
>DATAFY010000424.1:0-2189 GCA_036257205.1 Steroidobacter sp.
GCGCGCCTGCGCGACCAGATCAACGGCATCAAGGCGATCCACTCGACGCAGTCGATCAGCCGCAGCGCCTCGGAAGACATCGATGCCGTGGCGCTCGTCTCGGCGGGCAGCGATCACTGCGTCTCGATCGTATTCGTACGCGGCGGCCGCAACCTGGGCAGCACGAACTTTTTCCCGAGGCCGGGGCTGGCGGAGGAGGGCGAGCTGATGTCGGGATTCCTGGCGCAGTACTACCTCGGTCGCGAAGCACCCGGGGAGATCCTGATGAATCAGTCGATCGAAGACGCCGATCTGCTTGAAGCTACGCTATCGCAGAAGATGGAGCGGCAGGTTCGCATCCGCACGGCCGTTCGCGGCGTTCGCGCACGCTGGCTGGAGATGGCGCGCACGAACGCTGAACTCGGGCTCAACATGCGCCGCGCAACGGCAGCGACTACGGCTGAGCAACTCGAGGCGCTCGCAGAAGTGTTTCAGCTGCCCGCTCCGCCGGTTCGCATGGAATGCTTCGACGTCAGCCACACGATGGGCGAGCGGACCGTCGCCTCATGCGTCGTGTTTGGTCCGCAAGGGCCGATCAAGAGCGATTACCGGCGCTTCAATATCGAGGGCCTGGCTCCAGGAGACGATTATGGAGCGCTGCGCCAAGCCTTGTCGCGACGCTACGCTCGCATCAAGAAGGGCGAAGCGCCGCTCCCTGAGGTGTTGCTCATCGACGGTGGCCCAGGCCAATTGGACGAGGCCGTCAGCGTTCTGAAGGAGCTTGAGATCGAAGGCGTCGCCATCGCCGGCGTCGCCAAAGGCGCGGACCGGCGGCCCGGACAGGAGCGCATCTTCCGAGCCGGTGAAGCTGCGCCCATCGTGCTGCCGCCTGATTCGCCCGCCTTACACTTGATCCAACGTATCCGCGATGAGGCGCATCGCTTCGCGATCACGGGGCATCGGCAGCGTCGCGGCAAAGCGCGCAGGGAATCGATCCTGGAAACGGTTCCCGGACTCGGCCCCCGCAAACGCCGCGAAATACTGCGCCAGTTCGGCGGGTTACAGGGCGTCGTACGCGCCGGCGTCGACGATCTGGCGAAGGTCCACGGAGTCGGGCGCAAGCTGGCGCAATCGATCTATGACACGTTGCACACCTCGGGGTGAAATTTCCCTACAATCGCGGCGGTGAGTTTCCCCATCGCCAATGTTTTGACGATCGCCCGCATTCTGATGATCCCGGCGGTCGTGCTTCTTTTTTATCTGCCGCAGCTCTGGCTCAAGCCAGCCGCCGCGATCGTATTCATCCTTGCGGCGATCACCGACTCGCTCGACGGTTATCTCGCCCGAAAGCTCGGTCAGACCTCGGCGCTCGGCGCGTTTCTCGACCCCGTCGCCGACAAACTGATGGTCACCGTCGCACTTATCCTCCTTGCCAGTTATGCGCCGCCGCGGCTTGAGCTGATCGAGTTCAATCCGCACGTCCTCATCACATTGACGGCCGCAGTGATCGTGGGCCGTGAAATCACCGTCTCCGCGCTGCGCGAATGGATGGCCGAGGTAGGTGCACGCGGCAAGGTGGCGGTCTCATCGCTGGGGAAGCTGAAGACGATCTTTCAGATGACGGGGCTGTCTCTGATGCTGTTCCGCGGCTATGTCTGGTTCCTGCCCGCATTCGAATTAGGCGTGTATTGCCTCGTGGCGGCCGCTGCGCTCACGTTGTGGTCCATGGTGCTGTACCTGCGCGCGGCCTGGCCGGACCTCATGAGGTCCACGAATAAGTGATGATTTCAATCCGCCGATTGGTCACTAAAGCAGTTGCTTGACAGTCGACCGGTCGGCCCTAGAATAGCGGCCTCTTCGGGGCGTAAGCCTCCGAAATGTGCGCGGGAATAGCTCAGTTGGTAGAGCGCAACCTTGCCAAGGTTGAGGTCGCGAGTTCGAGCCTCGTTTCCCGCTCCAGCTTCATGCATAAACCCCGGTCCTTCGGCCCGGGGTTTTGCGCTTCAAGGCGCAGCAAGTGCGCCAGCGATGAAATGTCGCGCCACGGCTAGGTGGCAGAGTGGTCATGCAGCGGCCTGCAAAGCCGTCTACGCCGGTTCGATTCCGACCCTAGCCTCCAGTTGACCGTATGAAGAAACGTTCTTCTACGTCCCGAATAAACTCACAAGTCACTGAATTAACTGGATACTCTGATCCGGTGCTGTCCTGTG
>DATAFY010000047.1:0-2218 GCA_036257205.1 Steroidobacter sp.
TCACTTTCGTGAAAGCGCAGGCATCGCTCGTCGAAGGGCAGCCCGCAATGGGCGAGCAATCGATTCAATTCCTCCTCGAAGTTCTCGACCACATCTTCGTAAAGCACGCGATGAACCCGGCCCGGCAGCACACGATCGAAGTGCGCCATCATTTCGACGTAGTCCCGGTAATAGCGACCGAGTTCTTCAAGGCTGTAGGTAAAGTGCTGGCCGCGCGCGAAATGCTGCTTGTATCCCGAGAAACAGCATCCGAGCGGATGGCGCCGGGCGTCGATGATTTTCGCCCTCGGCAGGATGAGATGAATCAATCCCGCATGGGCCCAGTTGTTCGGCATCTTGTCGATAAAGAACGGCGCATCGGTTTTTCTTTGTATTCGCGTCTGCTGCAAATATTTCTCACCCAGAGCGCGCAGCGCGTCCTCGTCCAATGACTCGAGCGACTCTGGGTACTTCCTTTTTCCGGACTTGTGCTGCCAACCCAGCGTTCGTGCGATTGCAATGATGTCCGGCAGCTCCTGGGTGCCTTCGACCAGGGGGTGACTCGCCAGTATCTGTTCGATCAGCGTGGAGCCCGATCGAGGCAAGCCCACGATGAAAATGGGATCCGGCGTCTCGCACCCACGACCCGCGCGCGCAGTGAAAAATTCAGGCGTGAACAGCGCCTTTGAGCGCTCCACGTGCGCGGCGTTCTCGTCGGCGTCATACGCGATGACTTCACGACGCAGCGCATTGCCCTTCTCGTAATGTTGGAAAGACGTCGCGAACTGCTGCGCGTCCTCGAGCGCCTTGCCGATCGCGAAATGAAAATGAAAGCGGTCTTCAATCGAAAGGTCATTGCGACGCAGCTGTCGTTGCATCGACTCGAGATCGCCCTCCACAAAGCGGAAGGTCTTCAGGTTCGCGAGACTCCACCATGCCTCGCCGAGCTGCGGCGCCATCTCGAGTGTTCGGCGGTAAGCATTGATGGATTCTTGCTGGCGACCTGCGGTCTTCAGCGCGTGGCCATAGCTCATCCACACCTTCGCGTGGTTCGGGTAGGTCTCGAGCACGCGAGCATAGATTTCAAGCGACTGCTCAACGTCGCCGATTCTCGCGAGAATCGCGGCCTTGAGATTCGCGTAACCGGGGCTGCGCGGATTGATTTCCAGCAAACGATCGACCTGGGCGAGCGCTTCGGCGGATTTTCCCGCCCGATGCAGCACGAATGCGTAGTTGTGCCGCGCCGGCTCGAAGCTCGGCGCAAGCTCGAGGCAACGCGTCAGCAGGTTCTCGGCGTCGCCGTAGCGACCGAGACGTGCGGCGATTTCCGCGAGCATGCGGATCGCGGCGACATCGGTGGGATGCTGCTTCAGATGCACCCGCAGGAGCGCTTCGGCCGGAGCGATCCTGTTCTCGCACAGGTGCGCGGCCGCTTCCATCAGCCGCGGATCGCGCGTCGAATAACGCACGTGCTGCGCATAGGCCTGATCGGCGCCTGCGGCGTCTCCGATCGCCGTCAGATGATCGCCCAGCGCGCGCCACGCCTCGGGCATGTCGGCCTTGAGCTGCACGGCGCGTTGCAGGGCTGCGAGCGCCGCGTCTCCCTGACGATTTGCGCCCAACGCAATGCCGAGCAGCGTCGTCGCACCGGGATGATCCGGCGCGACCTTGAGAATCTCCGTCGCCTGCTCGACGGCGGCGCCAGGATCGGACTGAAGCAATCGCTTTGCGTGTTCCAGGGCGACCGAGAGCGTGCCGTAGCTTTCCGAATTCGTGTTCGTCATCTTCCCTATCCTACCCGCGAGCCGGCTGCCGCACGACGCGCGGGTGCGGACGTGGTAAATTTTTTCGCTACACGCAGTTCGCACGGACGGGCCATGATCAGAACAACGAAGCCGATGAGCTCAAGCGCGCGCCATCGATCCGGATTCATCCTCTGTTTTTCTCTCGCCCTGACCGCGTGCGCGGCCGCGCCGCCCGCGCAGGACGCTGCACCGGCGAAGCCCGCTCCGCCGCCCGTCGCGTATCCGTCGACGTACAAACCGCCGAGCTCGCCCGTGACTCTGATCCGCGGCGCCACGATCCTCACCGGGGCCGGAACCCGCATCGAAAACGGCGACGTCCTGATCGCCAACGGCCGCATCGAAGCCGTCGGAACGAATCTCACCGCGCCCGCCGGCGCGCGTGTGATCGATGCGCAGAACCGCTGGGTGACGCCCGGTCTGATCGACGTGCACTC
>DATAFY010000472.1:0-1503 GCA_036257205.1 Steroidobacter sp.
CTCGGGCTCGCGCGCACGCAGGGTGAGCGCGCGCCAGGTCAGATACAGCTTGACCCTTCCATCGCCCAAGGATCGCAACAAGCTGGGAAGCGCCGCCGCGGCGCCTTCACGATCGGCGCAGGCGTTTTCGAGCTCCGCAAGCAATCGGTCGCGCAACGCGTAGTCCACCGGCCGGCGATTGTCAGGATCGACGAGGCTGAAATCCCAAAGCTCATTCCCTTGATATATGTCCGGTACGCCTGGGCTGGTGAGCTTCAGCAGAGTCTGACCGAGGCTGTTCAAGAATCCGGGAACCGCGATGCGCTGCACGAATTTTACGAGTGACGAGACGAACTCCTCGGCGCCGGCTGCCGTGAGCGTCTCGCGGATGAAATCGATGACGGCCGCCTCGTAGTCAGTATTCGGTGTGGACCACGAGGTATTGCTCTTCGCTTCGCGCATCGCTTTTACCATGTAGGCCTCGATGCGCTCGAGATAGTCCGGTGGAGTCGTGGTCGCATCGGCGGGCCAGGTTCCTACCAACGTTTGATATAGGAAGTACTCCTCGATCGCCGAGGGCGGTGCTACGGCTCCGACGCTCCGACGCTTGGCCTCATTCAGTCGACGCCAGCCCTGCACGGCCGCGCGCCACTCCCCGGGGAGCTCGGACAGCACGTTCAAGCGCGCGCGTACGTCCTCGCTGCGCTTACTGTCGTGTGTAGACGTGGCGATGAGCGAGTGGGGCCAATGCGCGGCGCGGCGGAGATTCAGGCGATGAAACGCCGCGGGCGGCATGCCGAAGCGGCGCGGATCGGAGCCCACCTCGTTGAGCGAAAGCAACCGTACATATCGATACATGCACGTGTCTTCCAGGGACTTCGCCATTACGGGGCCGGTGAGCTGCTGGAACTTGGCGGTGAACTGCGCCGCCTGCCGTCGGTACTTGTAGTCAGCGTCAACGGGCAGCTCGAACAGCAACAGCGAGCGTATGAGCGCGAGAATGCCCTCGTCCTGGCCTTCATAGATCGAGCGCGCGTGGCTCACGGCCCATTCGATGTGCTCGCGGTCCTGCTCGCTGACGTCGCCCTCTGCCACATATGTGCGGTATACAGGGAACGCCACGATCAGCTCGAGCAACGTCGCGCGCACCGCGTTCAGTGTGAAGTCGCGAGTCTCGAGACGCAGCTCCGCGAGCCGATTCAACAGATTGGCGAGCACCGTGAGCTCGCTCGATAGATGAAACAGCATGATCCGTCGTTTGCAGCGTTCCAGGATTGCCTCGAACCCCTGCAGCTCGCGAGTGACGTTGCGGTAGACGCGATCGAAGGCGCGCTCGCCAAGCCCGTAAACGAACAGTCCATTGACGGCGAACGAGTAGTCGTAACCCGTAGTGCCGTGCACCGGCCAATCGTCGGGCAGATGCTCGTCAGCCGCGAGAATCTTTTCGACGACGAGATAGTGATGCGGGTGCCCTACGGTTGTGAGCTCGCGGCGCAGCCAGCGCAGATAGCCGCGCGGATCGTA
>DATAFY010000497.1:0-3329 GCA_036257205.1 Steroidobacter sp.
CAGGCCGCTTTTTTGAAGCAAGGACTTAGGACCATTTGTTCCCATGCGACATTACTTTTCCTCGCCGCTGCGCCTGGCCCTCGCCGCTTTGATGATGTTCCTCGGAATAATGTGCGTGGGGCTGCTGAGTGCATATCAATACCTGCGGCCGAGCCTTCCTGACGTATCCGCGATCAAGGACATTCGGTTGCAGGTGCCGCTGCGCGTTTACACCCGCGACGGTCGCCTGATGGCGCAGTTCGGCGAACAACGCCGCATTCCTCTTTCGTTCGACGCCATCCCCAGTCAGATGGTGAACGCAGTGCTCGCGGCCGAAGATGACCGCTTCTTCCAGCACAGCGGGGTCGACTACCCGGGCCTCGTTCGAGCGACCGTGCGCCATCTGCTGTCCGGCGACAAAGCCGAGGGCGGGAGCACCATTACGATGCAGCTCACGCGCGGCATTTTCCTGAGCCCGGAAAAAAGCTATCGCCGCAAGCTGCTGGAGATCTTTACGACGCTGCGCATCGAGCGAGAGCTGACGAAACAGGAGATCCTCGCGCTGTATCTGAACAAGACGTTTTTGGGCCAGCGCGCGTACGGCGTGGGGGCGGCGGCGGAGGTGTACTTCGGCAAGACGGTCGATGAACTGACGCTGCCGGAGATCGCCATCATCGCGGGCGCGTTCCGTCTGCCTTCGCGGGACAATCCGGTGGCGAGCGCCGATCTGGCGCGCCAGCGTCGCGCTTACGTGCTGCGGCGGATGCGCGAGAAGGAATTCATCACTCAAGACGAATACGATGCCGCGCTCAATGCGCCGGTGGAGTCGAGGCTGCATGGTCCCGCGGTCCAGGCTGAAGCGCCGTACGTCGCGGAGATGGCGCGCGCGGAACTCCTGAAACGCGTTGGTCCTGAGGCGTACACGGCAGGTTACGAAGTCACGACGACGGTCGACAGCCGCTTGCAGCGCGCGGCGTCGCGCGCGCTGCGCGCCGCGCTGTTCGAATACGACCAACGGCATGGGTACCGTGGCCCCGTCGCTCGCGTATCGATAGCGCCTGGATCTCGCGAGAAGCAATGGGCTGCATACGTCAGCGAGCATCCGGTTCGGGGCGGCGCGTCGCCGGCCCTCGTGATTTCCATAGAGGACCGGAGCGCGCTCGCTTACTCGCCTGAGCACGGGCGCATCAATCTTGGATGGGCCGCACTGAGCTGGGCGCGCTCGCCGCTGCCGGACGGAAGGGTCGGTCCGCCGCTGCAGCGTGCGGACGAGGCGGTCGTCCCCGGCGACGTCATCTATGTTGCGCAGGAAACCTCCGGCGCATGGCGGATGGTGCAGGCGCCCGAGGCGCAGGGTGCGTTCGTAGCCCTCGATCCCCAGGACGGAGCGGTCGTCGCACTCGCCGGCGGCTTCGACTACTTCTCGAGCAGTTTCAACCGCGCCGTGCAGGCCAAGCGGCAGCCCGGCTCAGCGTTCAAGCCGTTTCTGTATTCGGCCGCCCTGGAACAGGGTTTTACTCCGGCCAGCATCGTGAACGACGCCCCGCTCGTGATCGAGGATCCGACGCTCGAGGCGAGCTGGCGTCCGCAGAACGATTCGCGAGAATTCCGTGGACCCATGCGCCTGCGCGAGGCGCTCGTTCGCTCGCGCAACCTTGTCTCGATCCGCGTGATGAATGCGCTGGGTCCCGCCTACGCAACCCATTACATCGAGCGCTTCGGTTTTCCTCCCTCAAGCTTGCCGCCCAATCTATCGCTCGCGCTCGGCACGACCCAGGCGTCACCGCTTGAGATGGCGAGCGCCTATGCGGTGTTTGCCAACGGCGGGTACCGGGTTGAGCCCTACCTGGTCCAGCGCATCACCGCCGCGGACGGCAGCATCGTCTACGAAGCGCAGCCGCGTTTCGCGTGTCCGGGGTGCTGGCAGCCAATGCAAGCGGAAGGCGGATCGGCGACGAATCTGCTGGATGCGCCGATACGCACGGCGGCGGACGATGAAACCCGCTGGGGCGGGCTCAGTTATCTGAAAGGAGATGCGATCGCGCCGCAGGCGATCTCTGCGCAAAATGAGTTCCTTATGACGGACATGATGAGCGACGTCGTGCGGCGCGGGACTGCGGCGCGCGCAGCGCAGTTGAATCGCAGCGATCTCGCCGGCAAGACGGGTACGACGAACGACGGGCGCGACGCATGGTTCTGCGGATTCACGACCCAACTCGTCGCGACGGCCTGGGTGGGCTTCGATCAGGAGCGTTCGCTTGGTCCCGGCGAGCAAGGCAGCCGCACTGCATTACCCATGTGGATCTACTTCATGGCCGAAGCGCTCAAAGGCGTCAACGAATATCGACGGCCGGCGCCGCCGGGAATCGTGTCGATGCGCGTGTCGGCCGATAGCGGCCTCGCTGCGCGACCCGGCGAATCCAACGCCATATTCGAGTACTTCATGGCCGAACGCCTGCCGGCGCAAGCTGAAACGGACAGCGGGCCTTGGAACTCGGACGGGGACGCTGCGTCTCCTAGCGGGACGGAAGAGTCCTTGTTCTGAGGCGTCCGATGGCTAAACGAAACGAGCACATGGGCAAGCGACAACATTCGCGCGGGGAGCACCTCAGACGAGCCTTGGCGCAGGAGGCTGCACGAATCATGTCTGAACAGGGCATCGACGATTACGGACTAGCGAAACGCAAAGCCGCCGAGCGCCTCGGCGCGACTGACATCGCTGTGCTCCCGAAGAATACGGAAATCGAGAACGCGCTTGCCGCGCACCAGCGCCTGTTTGAATCCCACACGCATTCCTCGGCGTTGAATGAACTTCGTCGCACCGCGATACGCGCCATGCGGCTGCTGAAGCGGTTCGAACCGCGTCTGGTGGGGCCGGTGCTGAGCGGCACGGCCTCGGCGCATTCGGAGGTGACGTTGCACTTGTTTGCCGAGGGCGCCGAGCCCGTCGCACTTCATCTCATGGAGCAAGGCGTGCCGCATCGAATCACCGAACGACGCCTGCGCTACGAGCCGAACCGGCTGGTCGCGTATCCGGTCATCCAATTCGTCGCGGGCGATCGAGCGATCGAGGCCGTCGTCTTTCCCGTCGACGGAATCCGCCAGGCGCCGGCGAGTCCCGTCGACGGACGTCCGATGCGCCGCGCCGACGCAGACGAGGTCGAATCGCTGCTGAACGACGAGAAGCAGACGGTTGGCCGTCGAGGGGTCGGAACTTGATCTGAACGATTGCGGGGCTCGTCCTCAGGTCAGGTTCAGCCCCGCTTCGCGATCTCCGTGTAGTTGCGACGCGCCGAACCCGTGTAGAGCTGCCGCGGGCGACTGATCTTCATGGCCGGATCCGCGATCAT
>DATAFY010000508.1:0-5484 GCA_036257205.1 Steroidobacter sp.
ATTCGTTAATGCCCTTCCAGCCCGCGATTGAGGAGCCGTCGAACATCTTGCCGTCCTCAAAGAAACTCTGGTCGATCGTGTGCGCCGGCACGCTCACGTGCTGTTCCTTGCCGCGCGTGTCCGTGAACCGCAGGTCCACGAACTTAACTTCCTTCTCTTTCAATATGCTGAGGACTTCAGCGGGGGTCGTCATGAGGTCTCCTCCGGTACGCGACGAGAACGAGTGACCTCGGGCCGCTCGCCGCGGCGACGCCTGAGGTTTGAAATCGGGCTGGCAAAAATTGCAGGAACCGTGCCAGCGCACCACCTTGGCGCAACTGCGGGATTTTGTGGCGCTTGAGCGCGCATGTTACCACTGTCCATGCACCAACATTGTGCGCACAGGGCGCGCGGCGTCCTGCCTTGGTGCGTCGGCCGCGCAGCGGCGCTGCGTCGCCCCGAGGAATGCCGTCGTGCGTGCAGGCTATACTCGCGCGCCCGCGCCGCTGCGGCGAGGTGCGGGTAATCCACACATCCGGATCCTCATGGCCTCACCAAAGACTGTCGTCCCTCCACGGACGTTTCAGCAGCTCATTTTTACGCTGCAGACCTACTGGTCCCAGCAGGGCTGCGTCATTCTGCAGCCGTATGACATGGAGATGGGCGCCGGGACTTTTCATACGGCAACGCTCTTGCGCGCCATCGGGCCCGAGCCGTGGAGCGCCGCCTACGTCCAGCCCTCGCGCCGGCCCACGGATGGCCGGTACGGGGAAAACCCGTTTCGACTGCAGCACTACTACCAGTTTCAGGTCGTACTCAAGCCCTCGCCGCCGAACATCATCGACCTTTATTTGGGCTCTCTCGGCGCACTCGGCTTTGATCCACTCGTGCACGACTTCCGTCTCGTGGAGGACAACTGGGAATCGCCGACGTTGGGCGCCTGGGGATTAGGGTGGGAAGTATGGCTGAACGGCATGGAAGTCACGCAGTTCACCTACTTTCAGCAAGTCGGGGGCCTGGATTGTCGTCCGGTCATGGGCGAGATCACGTATGGGCTTGAGCGGCTCGCGATGTATCTGCAGGGCGTCGAGAGCATCTATGACATCCTCTGGGCGGATGGACCGCTGGGGCGCGTGACTTACGGGGACGTGTATCGGCAGAACGAAGTGGAGCAATCCAAGTACAACTTCGAGCTTGCGGACGTCGCCATGCTGCTGCGCCACTTCGATGACCATGAGGCCGCGTGCAACGCCCTGCTCGACAGCGGGCTTGCGTTGCCCGCCTACGAGCAGATGCTGAAGACTTCGCACACGTTCAATCTGCTCGACGCGCGTCAAGCGATCTCCGTGACGGAGCGCCAGCGGTACATTCTGAGAGTGCGTACGCTCGCCAAGGCGGTCGCCGAGACCTACTTCCGCACACGCGAATCGCTCGGCTTTCCCCTGTTGAAACGAGCTGCCGGGGAGGCCTCGCAGTGAGCACGCGAGATTTCCTGCTGGAGCTCGGGACCGAAGAGCTGCCGCCAAAGACTTTGTTCACGCTGGCGCAAGCCCTGGCCGATGGCCTGGTGAACGGCCTGGGTGCGGCCGCAATCCGGCATGGGCAGGCGAAGTGGTTCGCTACGCCGCGCCGGCTCGCTGTACTCATCGAAAGCGTGGCGGACCGCCAGCCGGATCGACAGATCCGACGTCAGGGCCCCTTGGTTGCGAATGCGTTCGACGCGAGCGGACAGCCCACCAAGGCGGCGCTCGGCTTTGCCGCCTCGTGCGGCGTTACGGTCGACCAGCTCGAGCGCGTCGAAGGTCCCAAGGGACCGCTGCTCCAATTCGCGACGTCGAAGCCGGGCGATGTGACGACCGCCCTGCTGCCGGGCCTGGTGGACGCGGCCCTCGCCTGCTTGCCTATCGCGCGTCGAATGCGTTGGGGCGCCGGCGAGCAGGAGTTCGTGCGTCCTGTGCACTGGGTTGTGATGCTGTTCGGTTCCACGGTGGTGGAATGCGAAATCCTGGGGGTGCGAGCGGGCAAGAACTCGCGTGGTCATCGCTTTCATGCGCCGCGCGAGATTGGCATCGACAGTCCAGGGAACTATTGCGAGACCCTGCTCGCGAAGGGGTTTGTGGCGGCCGATCCCGCGCAGCGTCGCGAGCGCATCCGCGCAGGCGTGACGGCCAGCGCACAGGCGCTCGGCGGGGAGGCGGTGATCTCTGAAGCTTTGCTCGATGAGGTGACAGCGCTGGTCGAATGGCCAGTCCCCATCGCGGGCCGGTTCGAAGAACGCTACCTGAGCCTGCCGCAAGAGGTCCCGATCGCTACGATGCAAGATCATCAGCGCTACTTCCCCGTTCGGCGGGCGGACGGTTCGCTGATGAACGCTTTCGTTACCGTGGCGAACATTGAGAGTCGCGATCCGGAGAAGGTGCGCGACGGCAACGAGCGCGTCGTGCGTTCCCGCTTGGCGGATGCGGCCTTCTTTTGGGACAGCGATCGCCGTGAGCCGCTCGCTTCACGGCGCGATGCGCTGCGAAGCGTCACGTTTCAGAACAAGCTGGGTTCGCTCTATCAGAAGAGCGAGCGGGCGGCGCGGCTCGCAAATCGCATTGCGCGCGCGCTCGGCTCGGACGAGGGCGCCGCGAAGCGCGCAGCGGAACTCGCCAAATGCGATCTGCTGACCGCGATGGTCGGGGAGTTCCCAGAGCTCCAGGGCCTGATGGGCAGATACTACGCCGCGCATAGCGGCGAAGCCGAGGAGGTATGCGCCGCGATCGAGGAGCAGTATTGGCCTCGATTCTCAGGCGACCAGCTGCCGAGGACGCCGACGGGCATCGCTCTCGCCCTCGCCGACAAGATCGACACGATCGTCGGCATCTTCGCCATCGGCCAGAAGCCGACCGGGGCTCGGGATCCGTTCGCGCTGCGACGGGCTGCGTTGGGCGTGCTGCGCATCATCATCGAGCGCGGTCTCGCTCTCGATTTGATGGATCTCGTCGAGGCGAGCGCCGCCGATCAGCCGGTTGAAACCTCCGCCGGCGTCGTGGAGGAGGTATGGAGCTATCTCATGGAGCGCCTGCGCTCCCTCTACCTCGAGAGCGATACCGTGAAAGGAGTCGCTACGGAGATGATCGACGCGGTGCTTGCCGCCCGTCCACGCTCGCCGCTCGACATCGACGCTCGACTGCGGGCGCTGCAAGCCTTTCTGCGTCTGCCTGCAGCCGACAGTCTGGCGAGCGCCAACAAGCGCATTGCGAACATTCTACGCAAGGCGCCGGGCGAGGTTTCCGGCGCGGTCGATGCAACGCGTCTGGAGCTGGATGCGGAACGGCGTCTGTTCGAGCACGTCGTTTCGATGGAGCGCGCGGTCAACCCCTTATTCGCGCGTCGTGACTATGGGCCCGCCCTCGCTCAGCTTGCGTCGTTGCGGGACGACGTGGATCGTTTTTTCGACGACGTCATGGTGATGGCCGAAGACCCCGATGTGCGCGCCAACCGGCTGAGCTTGCTTTCGCGGTTGCGCGGCATGTTCCTTCAGGTCGCCGACTTGTCGCGATTGCCTGGTTGACTGGGGCGCCGCATGCAGTTGGCCAGGTCGATCCTGTTCACGACGCTGCTGTTCGCGGGCACTCTGGCGTACGCGGTCGTAGTGCTCGCCCTGGGCTGGCTTCCCAGTCACAGGCTGTACGGCGTCGCGCGCAGCTGGGCGCGGACCCATCTGTGGCTCCTCGAGAAACTTTGCGGTCTCACCTACACCGTGGAGGGGCGAGAGAATATTCCCGCGGGAGCGCACGTGTCTCTTTGGAAGCATTCCTCTGCATGGGAGACGATCGCGCAGGCCAGCATTTTCCCTCCGCAGTCCTGGGTGCTGAAACGCGAGCTCATGTGGATTCCTCTGCTGGGCTGGGCCGTTCATTGTCTGAAACCGATCGCCATCAACCGTCAAGCCGGTGCGGCTGCCGTTGCCCAAGTTCTCGAGCAGGGACGGCAACGGTTACAGCAAGGTCTCTGGGTGCTGGTGTTCCCGGAAGGCACGCGAGTGACGGTGGGGGGCTCGCGTAAATACGGCGTCAGCGGCGCTCTGCTCGCTTCCAAGTTCGGCTGCAAGGTGATCCCTGTTGCTCACAACGCGGGGGTGTTCTGGCCTCGACGCGGCTGGCTCAAGCGTCCGGGAACGATACGCGTCGCCATCGGCCCGCCCATCGAGGCCGCGGGACGAGACCCCCGGGAAGTGAATGATGAGGCTCGCACCTGGATCGAGGGCAAGCTTGCCTCGTTTGGTTTGCCGGGCGCGCCCCTCACGGGAAGCGCGCACGGCCGCGCGTCGCTGGAGATTAGATAAAATGCATGATTGGCTAGGAATCGTGCCGACCCTGCCGCCCACCATCAAATAAAATTAAATATCTAGGTTTGCGACCGCGAGTGCGTTCTTTTCGATGAATTCGCGGCGGGGCTCCACCTGATCCCCCATGAGGGTCGCAAAAATATCGTTCGCAGCCAATGCATCCTCGATCCGAACCTGGATGAGGCGTCGAGTCGCGGGGTTGATCGTCGTGTCCCACAGCTGCTCGGGGTTCATTTCGCCCAGACCTTTGTAGCGCTGGATCATCTGACCCTTGCGCGCCTGCTCGAGCAGCCAGTCGATGGCCTGACGGAAACTCGCCACCTCATTTTGCTGCTCGCCCTTCAAGACGTAGGCGCCGGGTCGCAGCAGCCCGGAAAGCGTCTTTGCGAGCTCTGTGATGCGCCGATATTCGGCGGACTCAAAAAACTCGCGATGGATATGTTTCTCCGTCGTCGTCCCGTGCTCGGTGCGGGCCACAAGCAGCTTCGGCGGCGCGCCCTCCGCGCCCTCGAGCACCCGAACACGATAGCGGCGCGAGTTGTCGTCCTGCGCCTTGAGCTGTGTTTCCAGGTCGCGACCCCACTGCGACAACCAGTCAAATCGATCGTGGTCCGCCAGCGTGACTTCCGGTAGAAACAGCAGCTGCTCCAGGACGCGTTGATCGTATCGGCGTGAGGAGCGCCGGATGATCGCTGCCACTTCCATCCAGCGCCGCGCCAGCGCTTCCAGTGCGGAGCCGGTCATCGGCGGCTGCGCCGGATCGGCGAATAGCTGGGCGTCCTCCAAGGCCTGCGTCAGCAGCATGGCGTTGAGTTCTGCATCGTCTTTCACGTAATGCTCGCTCTTGCCCTTCTTCAGCTTGAAGAGCGGCGGCTGCGCGATATAGATGTGCCCGCGCTCGATGAGCTGGGGCATCTGGCGATAAAAGAACGTCAGCAGCAGGGTGCGAATGTGCGAACCATCGACGTCAGCGTCCGTCATCACGATGACGCGGTGATAGCGCAGCTTGCCGATATCGAAGTCATCCGCGCCGATGCCGCACCCCAGGGCGGTAATCAGGGTGCCCACCTCGGCAGAGGAAAGCATCTTGTCGAAGCGCGCTTTTTCGACATTCAGAATTTTGCCCTTCAAAGGCAATATGGCCTGCGTGCGGCGGTCGCGCCCCTGCTTTG
>DATAFY010000539.1:0-8463 GCA_036257205.1 Steroidobacter sp.
GCCGAGCGCCGGCATCCCGAAGCGTCCGTACATGAACACCCAATTGCCGAACACGTTGATCGCGAGGGCGCAGAAACCGATGTACATGATCGGTTTCGTGCGGCCAAGACCTTCGCTTGTGTACCGCAGCGAGAAGAATCCAAGCAGCGCAGGCGCGCCGAACGCGAGCGCGTGAACGTAACCCACGGCCACCGGCACGATCTCCGGTGCGACGCCGATCGCCGGCAACACCCAACCGACCTGCAGCAGCCCGACGATCATCGCGAAAGCCAACGCCGCAGCGAGCCACCAAGACTGGCGCGCGTAACGAGCGATGCTGCGCACGTCCTCGGCGCCGTAAGCGTGCGCCACGGCGGGCGAAACCGCCATCAGCAACCCGAAGCCGATGAACAGAAATAGTTGGTAGTAGGCGTTGCCGACCGCCAGTCCGCCGAGATCGCGCGCACCGAGCTGGCCGGCCATGACCGTATCGGCGAAAGACATGCCGGTGATCGACAGATTGTTGCCGAGCAGTGGGCCGCCGAGCGCAGCAATGGCGCGCGCATCCGCGGCCGCCTGGGTGCGGGAAAAATGCAGCATGGGGAGCGAAGAGGCTAAGCTGTAGGTTATGTCTGTAGCTGGAAGAAAGAAAGCACCCCATCGACTGCAGTCTACATGCCAAGAACCTCTGCACAGCTGGACTACACTGATCGCCCTCGCCTGAACGCGAACGCTCGCACCCGCGATGAGTTCTCAAGCTGTGCTCGAGGCGCGTTGATTTGAAGGAGTCTTCATGCTCGTGGGTTCGTCTGTACGCAAGGCCGCCGTTCTCGGCGGCGTTCGTATTCCTTTCGCCCGCTCGATGGGCGCCTACGCCGAAGCATCCAACCAGGAGATGCTCACGACAACGCTGCAGACGCTGGTTGAACGCTTCGGCCTGAAAGGCGAAACCCTGGGCGACGTCGGCGCCGGTGCGGTGCTCAAACATTCGCGGGATTTCAATCTCACGCGCGAATGCGTACTCGGCAGCGGTCTCGCCCCGGAGACTCCCGCCTTCGACCTTCAGCGCGCGTGCGGCACCAGTCTGGATACAGCGATAGTCATCGGCCTGAAGATCGCAATGGGTCAGATTGATTCCGGGATTGCGGCGGGCGTCGACACGGCCAGCGACGTGCCCATAGTTTATCCCAAGGCGTACCAGCAGCTGCTGCTGCGCAGCGCCCGGGGCAGCTCGCTGGGCGAAAAAATCGCGCCGTGGTTCGGGCTGCGGCCGAAATATTTCAGACCGCAGCTGCCTGGCATGGAGGAACCGCGCACCGGCCTGTCCATGGGACAAAGCTGCGAACGCATGGCCAGGACATGGTCCATTACGCGCGAGAAGCAGGACGAACTCGCGCTGGCCAGCCATCGCAAGGCCGCCGCTGCGTGGGACGAAGGCTTCTACGATGATCTGGTCACGCCGTTTCGCGGCCTCAAGCAGGACAACAACATCCGCCGCGACACGACGCTCGAACGCCTTGCGAAGCTCAAGCCCGCGTTCTCGCCCGACGGCACGCTCACCGCGGGCAATTCGACCCCGATGACGGATGGAGCCTCCAGCGTCTTGCTTGCGAGCGAAGAATGGGCGAAAGCGCATGGCTTGCCCGTGCTCGCGTATCTCACGTACGGCAAGTACGCCGCGGTGAACTTCGTGGATCGAGAGGGACTGCTGATGGCGCCCGCTTACGCGGCGCCGCGAATGCTGGCCGACGCTCGGCTACGTCTGCAGGACTTCGATTTTTACGAGATTCACGAGGCTTTTGAAGCTCAGGCGCTCTGCACGCTCAAGGCGTGGGAGTCCCCCGAGTTCTGCCGGAATCAGTTGGGTCTCGCCGAACCGCTCGGCTCGATCGATCGCAGCAAGTTGAACGTCAAGGGCGGCAGTGTGGCGATGGGTCATCCGTTTGCAGCCACAGGCGCGCGCATCGTCGCGACGCTCGCCAAGTTGCTGCAGCAGAAAGGCAGCGGCCGCGGACTCATTTCTGTGTGCACCGCCGGTGGAATGGGCGTCACCGCCATACTCGAGCGCTAGCGCTAGAGGGCTCCGACGCTTCGCCTGCAGGCTGGTACGCAGTGCAAGGGATGCCGAACGCTCCGGCTCGCTCACCGAGGTTCGCGCCTGACCCCCTTCTAGACGGTGGCGAGGCGGAACAAAGAAAGCGGCCGGCGGACCAAGTCGTGTGCTCCGAGCATGGACTTGAAACCACCGGCCGCCGTCCAGGCCAGCCGCCCGGGTAGGAGTGCCGGTCGGCCAGCCCCCTGTTCGGATCGTCGCGATTCCGGGGAGGAGGCAGTAACGAATCGCGTCGTCCCGAGGCAGGCGGACCCAATATGAAAAGGAGCGTTTAAGTTTTATCTGCGTTAGAAGGGCGTCCGTGCCCGGGTGCATGCCCCAGAACCCTACGGGTCCCTGTGAAGATCTCCATGAATCACACGCACGCGTCCTACACTACTAAGCGACAAACATCGTCCAGTTCCCTCACAGCGGCCGGCGCGCTTCCCTTTGTACGCAATCCGACGACCCAACATGCCTCATTACGTCAGTGAACCTGAGTACAGACATGGCGATTTCCCGCGCATCGGGGTGCTGATCGCGAATCTGGGCACGCCTGACGCGCCGACCCCGACGGCGATCCGACGGTTTCTGGCCGAATTTCTTTGGGATCCACGCGTCGTAGAAGCGCCGCGCTGGCTCTGGTGGCTAGCGCTGCACGGCGTAATTCTTAGAAGCCGTCCGCGCCGCAGCGCACACGCTTATCAGCAGATCTGGACGAGTGCCGGCTCGCCGTTGCTGGTTCATAGCCGCGCGCTGCTCGCGCAGCTGCGCGAGCGGGTGTCGCGCGAACTCAACGCAGCAGCGGCTTTGGGCATGTCTTACGGAACACCGTCCATCCCCGCCGCACTGGATGAGCTGCGCCGGGCCGGCGCAAGACGTCTGCTCGTCCTGCCGCTGTATCCTCAGTACTCTGCAACGACCACGGGGTCGGTTTTCGATCAGGTCACAAGCGAGCTGCAGACCTGGCGCTGGACGCCGGAGTTGCGCTTCATCAACGGTTATCACGACGATCCTGCTTACATCCAGGCGATCGCCGCCAGCATCACGGCGCACTGGCGAACGCGGGCTGAGAACGGCGCGGCGAGTCGCCTGCTATTTTCGTTTCATGGCGTTCCGCGGCGTTACCTGCTTGCCGGCGATCCCTACCACTGTCAATGTCTGAAAACGGCGCGGCTGGTTGCAGCGACGCTGGGGCTTGCCGAGGACGCATGGACGGTCAGCTTTCAGTCTCAGGTCGGACGCGAGGAGTGGCTAAGACCTTATACGGACGAATGGCTCATCCAGTTCGCGCGCCAGGGGGGCAGAAAAGTGACGGTCGTATGCCCTGGATTCGCCGCAGATTGTCTGGAGACGCTGGAAGAGATTGCGTTGCGCAATCGGGCGAGGTTCCTCGCAAACGGCGGAGAGTCCTACGACTACGTTCCTGCACTGAACGCCGACCCGACGCACGCGGCCTTTCTGGCGACCCTGATCCGGCGGCATTCAGCAGGGTGGCCTACCGAGGGCGACGCAAGCGAGGCTGCGGCGAGCCGCGAGCGAGCTCTGCAGCAAGGGGCGGTGCGCTGATGCTCGGCCGATTTCTCGAGATCAGCGCGCATGCGCCCGATATCCAGGAGTCCCTCGCATTCTACGAGTCGCTCGGCTTCGTTCAGGCGACGGTGGGAGAGGCCTGGCCGCATCCTTATGCAGTCGTCACCGACGGTCGTCTCTTTCTCGGTCTGCACAGTGCGGCCATTTCGGCGCCGGCCCTGACTTTCGTGCTGCCTCAGCTCAGGCGAAGCGTCGAACGACTGCGGAGCATCGGCGTGGAATTCGAAGACGAAGAGCTGAGCGAGCAAGCGTTCAACCGCGCCGGCTTTCGCGATCCGGCGGGTATTCGCGTGAATCTGCTGGAGGCGCGCACGTTCTCGCCTCCGCAATTAGAGCGCGCGGAGAGGACGAAGTGCGGCTACTTCACCGAATTCGCGATTCCTGTCCGGGAAACCGCATCGGCCAGCGCCTTCTGGCAATCCCTTGGCTTCGTTGCGCTCGAACGGCAGCAGCAGCCGTTCCCACGAGCAGCGTTGACGAGCGATTTCGTGAATCTCTCGCTTTATGGAAGCCGAGCTTTCCGCACGCCTCTCTTAACGTTCGAAGACGAACGTATGCGCGAGCGCATTGCGCAACTGCGCCAGCGACATTTGCCGCTCATTGATGAGATGCCGGACAGTCTCGACGCAGACGCGAACGCCGTCCTGATCGCCCCCGAGGGCACGCGCTTGCTTTTGATGCAGGCGGAATCGTAGCGAGCGGCGACGCGCCCAAGCAATGACGCCATGCGAGCAAGAACCGCGATCGCAATACGCTTTTGGAGATGGCGCTAATCTCGACGGCGGTACGGCTCATCAACGACGCGCCGCCTTCGCTTACACGCAGTGCAGAGGATCGTATGAGGAAACTGGTGTTGGGCCTGTGTCTGATAGCGCAGCCGGGGCTGGCCGACGAAGGCATGTGGACGTTCGACAACTTCCCGACGGCGCAGGTGAAACAGAAGTACGGAGTGGAGCTGTCCGATGCGTGGCTCAAGCGGCTGCAGCGCTCGGTCACCCGCCATGAGAGCGGCTGCACCGGGTCGTTCGTTTCCCCCGACGGGCTGGTGTTGACCAACCATCATTGCGTGATGGCTTGCCTCGCCAAATTGTCGAGCGAGCAGGATGACTTGGTGGAGAACGGTTTTCATGCCGCAACGCGCGCCAACGAGCGCCGCTGCCCCAGTGAAATCATTTCCGTGCTGGTCGACACGGAAGAGATTACGAGCCAGGTCAATGCATCCACGGCGGGTCTTTCCAAGGAGCAGGCCAACGCAGTGCGTAAGCAAACGCTGAGCCGGCTCGAAGCGGGGTGCGCGGAGAAATCGCAAGAGAATCGCGCCACCGGTCCGCTCGCCTGTGAATCGGTCTCCCTTTACCAGGGCGGGCAGTACTTTCTGTACAAGTACAAACGCTACGAAGACGTGCGCCTCGCATTCGCGCCGCATGAGTCGATTGCTGCGTTCGGCGGCGATCCGGACAATTTCAACTTCCCCCGCTGGTGCCTAGATTTCAGTCTGCTGCGGGTGTACCAAGACGGCAAGCCCGCGCGAACGCCGCACTATTTGCGCTTGCGCCCCGCAGGCGCCCGGGCGGGCGAACCCGTGTTCGTCGCGGGTCACCCTGGGAACACCAGCCGACTGCTCACGGTCGATCAACTTGCGTTTCAACGCGATACCTCGACGTCCTCCTACCTGATCCGAAACTCGGAGCTTCGAGGTAGGTTGACGCAGTGGGGAAAAACCGGCGGCGAGCAGCTGCGCATCATTCAAGACCCTTTGAACAGGCTCGAGAACGGCCTCAAGGCTTATCGAGGTCTGCAACGCGCATTGTTGGATGAGCGGCTGTTCTCGCAGAAGAAAGCCCAGGAAGCCGATCTTCGACGGCGGGTCGCCGGCAGCGCCGAACTCGCTCGCGAAGCCGGCGCCGCGTGGGACGAGATCGCCGCCGCGCAGGAACGATACCGTCAGATCTACGATCGCTATCTGTTCCTGGAAAGCGGGGCCGGCTTCAACAGCAAGCTGTTCGACTACGCACGTGTGTTGGTGCGCGGCGCCGCAGAGCGCGGCAAGCCCAACGAACAGCGTCTGCGCGAGTACTCCGAATCGAATCTGCCGAAACTAGCGGCCTCATTGCTCGGGGCCACGCCTGTTTATCCCGACCTCGAGCAGCTCACGTTCTCGTTCTCGCTGGACAAACTGCGTGAGACGCTCGGACCAGACGACCCGATCGTGCGCAGGCTGCTCAACAAGGAATCGCCCGAATCCCTCGCTGAGCAGCTCGTTACGCATACCATGCTGGCGGATCCGGCGGTTCGCAAAACGCTGTGGGACGGCGACCCGCGAGCGATCGCGCAATCGAATGACCCCATGATCGCCCTCGCGCGCGAGGTGGATGCCGAAGCCCGAGCGGTTCGCAGGATTTACGAAGACGAGGTGCAGGCATCGGTTGCGGCTGCACAGGAAAAGATCGCAAAAGCGCGCTTCTCACTATATGGCGCAAACATTTATCCGGACGCCGCGTTCACCCTTCGCCTCAGCTATGGCATCGTGGAAGGCTGGGTCGAAAAGGGCAAGTCGATTGCGCCGTTCACCACGCTCGGGCGGCTGTACGAGCGCGCGACCGGAAGGGCGCCGTTCCGCTTGCCGCAGGTGTGGCTCGACGCGCGCGAAGAACTCAATCCCGACACGCCCTTCAATTATGCGACCACGAACGACATCGTGGGCGGAAACTCAGGCAGTCCGGTGGTCGATGCGCAGGGTCGGCTCGTGGGACTCGCTTTCGACGGAAACATTCACTCGATCGCTGGCAGCTATTGGTACGACCCGGACAAGAACCGGGCGACCGCCGTGCACCCGGCTATCGTTCTGACGGCGCTGCGCGAGGTCTACGGCGCCCATGCGTTGGTGCAAGAAATCATGGGCAAGGGGGCAAGCGCGCAGTAGCGGCGCGACGCACTTCGGGCGAGCCCGCAGGGCAAGCCTCTCGACAGCGGCGCCGCTCGTGATCAGTGCGCTGGCTGAGAGGCGTAACGATGCCATGCTTGCGTTGCGGGCTCGATGACGTGCATGCCTTGGCGTCGTCTACGATCATCTGCACGCCATGATGTCGCGTTGAAGCAGTCTTCCGCGCAGCGATTGAGCGAGGGGGGTCCATGCGGCCGCGCGCGCCGCTTGACTGCCCGCACTCACATAAGAACGCAGTGCTTCTGCGATGTTTTCGCGTATCGAAGAGCGCCGCAACAAGTGCGACGCTGATCGCATAGCCTGCGGGAATCACGGGCAGTGCAGAGTGAACGAGCGATGAGCGCAACGGCTTTGTGGATCCTCGCGATCGCGCTAATGCTGGTCGGCGCCGCCGGAATTGTGCTTCCCGGGCTGCCGGGCGCGCCGCTCATGTTTGCCGGCATGGTGGTCGCGGCCAGCATCGATGACTTCCAACGCGTCGGATGGATCACCCTCAGCGTGCTCGGCGTACTCACGATGCTGGCCTTCCTCGTCGACTTCGCCGCTTCTGCGCTCGGCGCGAAACGCGTCGGCGCCAGCGGGCGAGCGATGTGGGGCGCCGTGCTTGGCGCCATCATCGGAATGTTCTTTGGCTTGCCTGGACTGCTGTTCGGCCCGTTCATCGGCGCCGTCGTGGGCGAGATAACGGTTCACGGGCGCATCGATGAGGCGGGACGCGTAGGCGTTGCGACCTGGGTCGGACTGATCTTCGGCACGCTTGTGAAACTCGCTATCGGCTTTTCCATGGCCGGCGTGTTCGTACTGGCCTTCTTCATCCGTTAACTCGCAGATCGCACAGGACGGCCGGCCGGATTGGACTCGGCGGCCGTCCTGTACTTGGCGATCTGCGATACGATAACGAGCCGGAGCTGGGATTCGCCGAAATGGATCTTAGGGTTGAGCCGCCGCGCGCCGGACGCATTCCGCCGTGGTCGCCTCCTCGCGCCGATTTCTTTCAGCGATCGTTAAGGTCTTTGCGATTCGCTGGCGTCGTCAGGCGCGCCCTCCCTCGCCGTCAACGCCTCGACGACAATCGCCCGCGGCGTCAGTCGTCTGCGTCGCGCAAGCTTTACTTACGCTTCGCGATGAACGCGCCTTCCCCGAACGCGCCGAACACGACTTTGCCCTTCATCGTGTCGCCTTGGACAACGCCGCTATAGTCGATCCTGAGATCCGAACCCGGCGCATTGACCATGAAGCCGAACGCCACGTTCTCGCCGTCGACCGTACCTGTGTAATCCACGCTGCCGCTCTCAGTGCTCAGTGCGCCCATGATCGAGTTGCCGGTCTGCTTGACGAGCATCTCGGAATCCTCGGCGCCCACCGAGCTTTCAGTCGTCAGCATCCAGCGTCCGGACAGGTTTGGAGGTTGCGATTTAGCCGGCGTCGCCGGCGCGGCCGCGCACGCACCGGCGAGCAGCGCAACGGCGGCCAAGACCAGCGTACGTACGTGAGTCATTCGTGCTCTTTTTGCAGATTGTCGAACATCGGCAGCGGCGCGCTCGTTGCGACGCATCCCTCGTTCGCGCACGCCGAGATCGCACCGCTGGCGCGAATAGAAAAAGCCTCATCTGCGCCGACTGCATCCGTCATTGCATTTGAATTTTCGCCGATACGCCCTTCGAGGCGGCTCGGCGTTGCAACCGTCGCCGCGCTCCCGCGACAATCACTGATGCATTCAACCCTGATCCGCCTCGGAAAACTCATGCCGAAAAATTTCCGCACGCTTGCAGCACTCGTTGTGATCGTCCTGGGCGCCGCCGCGCTGCCGTTCGGCGCACTGCTCGCCGACGCGCCCGCAAAGGATTTGATGAAA
>DATAFY010000065.1:0-13956 GCA_036257205.1 Steroidobacter sp.
CCTGGAAAGCATCAAAGCGACGTGTGGGCCGCGCTTCGATCAGATATTCAGTTGACGAGCCGCAGCCAGGTGACCGATATGCGCCTACCGGGCGGTATGCAGGAACACACCGTTTCGTCTCTGTCGAAGCTGCGTCGGCCCATCTTCATGCAGACCCCATCGCTTTACCCGAGTACACAGGATCCAGGCGGGCTAGCTACATTTTCTTCGTGTTTCGCATCCCGGAGCTGAGGTCACCCTCTCCGAGGGCCGCCGGCGATTAGACGTTCGACGCGCAGGCGCGCCAGCTTACAAAACTCAGGCTACGAAAGCGGCAGCGCACGCCCCATGAAAAACAATCGTCCGGAACGGCGTTGGGGGCGTCAGGTGTTGCCGAATGAACCGGTACTGAATGTCCGTAATTCCGGAATTCGAAACAGCCCGACAACTATTCGCGACCGGTGGTCCGGCTCATTGTTTCACTCGCGTTGACTCTGCAGCCGCTCGCGTGCCGACGCTCTCCAACGTTCTGAGGACGATCAGTGGATGCACGTGCAGTGCGCTCGCGATGTCGCGCGCTCGCAGCCCCTGGGCCGTGAGACGGTCTATTTCGCGCGCGAGCGCTTCCGTATCTGTCGGCTTGTGCGATTGGCTCGACGTGGCGTAAGCGACAGGGCCAGCGATGGGAGAATCTGCGTCAGGAACGAACGGACCGTACCAGCGCATCATTCTTAGGGTCTGTGATTTCGAATTGCTCCTTCTCAAGAAACTCTCCTAATGAGAGAGCATCTTCGGCATCTCGCTCTTGAACCCATCAGCCCTACGCCGAGGAGCGGCGAGAGAGGTAAACATCCAAGAGCTGTGCCAAATCCACGCGCCTTACGAGATCAGGGGCTTACCGGGTACGCAGTCTTGAACCGTAAGACTCTTCGACACGCCCCAGCCGCGCAGCTGAGTAGTGTCGAATGTGGAAGCGCCGAGAGGCGCTGTTCCCGTGACTGGGTGAAGCGTTGCTTTGCTGCTGTGCTTCACCGGTCATTGGACGGTTAGATCTGTGGGTGGATTGGGGCGAACAGCCGTCAGGCAGCCAATTCTCGCGGTACTCACGACGAAGTTGTCGAAGTAGCGTGACTGCACCTGCGTAGGACCGCCGTTCTTGTAGTTCTCCAGCATGATGGCGTTGATGCCGTACGCGGTGTAAGTCCCGCGCCAGTTTAGATCGGCGCGGCGGGCCTCGAGGTGCGAATCCACCCAGAACTCCGAGACGCCGTCCGACGCGCCGGGCGTATTCAGCTTCATGTGCACCTCGATGCAGTTCCAGCGGTTGAGGTTCTCCGGCGCATATATCTGCGTGATGCCGTTGATCTTTCCTAACCAGCGCATGTTCTGGAAGTCGTTGTACTTGGTTGTCACGACCACGCCGCCAACTACGCCGCTCACAGGGTCCAGACCCAGGCCGTTCCCGTCCATCTCATCTTCCCAGAGATGGGAGATGGCGGCCTGAGCCCAGTTGCTTGAGCTGAATATTGTTGCGCGGGTGAGTTTGTTCGCATTCCCCACCCAATTCGGATCCATCTTCAAATAGAAGCGCCAATAGAGATCCTCGAAGTTCCTGCTGACCTGAATTTTTGAGGCCACTGGACTCCTACCAATGCCCAGCTTCACGTTGCCGGACTCCTGCACCCCGGGGTAGTAGGTCGCCTTAAGCGCGCCGCTGCCCCCGAACGCCGTAGTTGTCGTCACTCCGAAACCGTTTGAGCGATTCACTTCGAAATAGCTGGACGATAGGGCGGCATCCGATTCGAAGTCGTCGCACCACACCCATTCTGGATGCAGCGACTGCCAATTCGTGCACTCAAGCGGGCCAGCATGAGCAACTTGCATTACCCCGAGCACGATCAAAGTGATTCGCAATGCCGCTTTCATTGTGCGTAGGTCCTCTGCCTCAGGTGTTCCCCCGCAAAACCGCGGCTCACTATCGTTCCTCTGAGGGATCTGCGACAACTGTCACCGGGTCGCGACAGCCGCACTCGTTACGTGGGATGTGAAAGCCTAGACCGCCGGTTCGCCCGACTTTGAGGATCGACGCTCCGGGGTCGTGAGAGGACTCTGCCCGATCGGGCGAGGCAGGTGAGGTCGCGCGAGAAGATTCCGTCACGATCCGCACAGCGTCAATGCCGGCGCGCGGCAATGCCGCGTGGGATGCCTTTGCAGCTTCTTAGCTTGGCTTGGACGGTTCCTGGCCGAACTACAGGACTAAAGCCCCATCGAGCGTCTTACCCGCCTCGATCACTCGATCGAGGCTCGCGCGCCTTCCGCGCATTGTTGTAGGCGCAACAAAATCCCTTGTTCCGCCGCAGGAGCGGTCTGTCCGCGGATACGGAGTCTTGAAGCCGATCAGCAGGGCCCGAGCTTTCTGTTTCCGCATCGAAGGGAATGTCGGCCTAATTGCCGACGTGAGTCGACCCGACTGAGCCCACGGCGCGCCAGCTCGCAGGGCTGCGCGAACGCGATTGCCGGCTGAGGCGACGGTCGTCTGTGAGCAGATTCCGCCCAGGCTCTTCGCCTCAGCCGAGCGCTTTCTGTTAATCAAGCGCCCCGCGTCCTGTGCATAATTGCGCACAGCGACCCCGGAGCCGACATGACCCCTGCCGAGCGACGCATCAACGAGCTGATAGAGAAATGGCTCGCCAGCATCGATCTTCACTTAGAGTACGCCGAACTGAGCGACGCGGCCTATGCACGCGCGCAGCCCTGGCCCAAACACGATCGTCCGACGCGGTGGGTGCTTGAAGTGGCGCGTCAGAAAATCCTTGAGCTGAAGGCGCATGTCGACGCTCGACACGCGATGGGCGACGGCGAGTTCGCCCAGTCGCTTGAGCTGATGGCGTTTCTCGCGAATCTGGTCGGGGTTCAACACATTCAGCGCTTCATTCCACTGGCTGAGTCGGCACAGCACGCCGCGCCGCGGGCACACCATGCACCAATACCGCCCACGATAACGCCGCCCTCGCAGGCTGCTGAGCCAGCACCTGCCGAGACGCCCCGCATCCACACACCAGCGCCAACGCCGAATGCCGGTTCAGGGCCGCGCGCGAGTTCGCCGCCAACGCGCCCTCTGCCCGCAGCAGACGGCCCCTCGACAGAGCTCAAGGGAAAAATCATGGCGGACGCTGTTCGGCTCATCAAATGGGGCAAGCCCTGGCATGAGCTCGCGGACTTGATCGCCCGCATCGCCGATCGCCCCTCAGCCGGAGAGATTCGGAAAGTCCTACGAGCGCACAAGGTAGAGATCGAGAAGAAAGTCACGGAGGACTGACAACCCGAACCTTCCCCAATCGGGCGCGGTTACCCGCGCGCCCTGCTGCCGCACCAACGAACGTGCGGTCCGCATCCGGCGGTTCGGCGGGTTGAGCTGTTCCGAAACGATCAATCGAGGGAGGCCGCGCGAGTCGAAGTATGCGCTTCGCTAACCCTTCACCCCCAGGTTGGGTAGAAGACTTGCACCTGCAAGGCGTCGAACATGCTCGAAAAAAAAGCCGGGTACTTCGCAGCAACCCGGCAATTAGGGGGATTCGAGTGCGGCCGCGAGCTGTCCTAAGCCAGTCGAGCCGAGCCTCAGCATTCCTGGACAAACAACGGCTTAAGGCGCGCGCACACCTTCCTCAAACACGTCGTTTTGCGCTGCCAAATATAGTCTGTCTTGCGACGCAAAACAATGGCGCGGCGTTTCTCTGTCGCCGCTTGGCGTGAGAAGCGCATCGGTGGGGACTCCAGCCGCTCTGGCCGAAACAGCGATTTGCCGCCAGCGTCGAGTCAGACGGCGCCCTTGAAAATAGAAACGGCGCCGACAAGAATCCCCGGCGTCTCCTGCGAGAGCTCACCGATACGCACGCTAGCGGCGGGCTCGAGGCTCCGCCACAACATAACGAGCCGGCAGGAGTCGCCTGCACCATCGCACTTTGCGTCGTTCCGATGAGGAACTGCGTCAGAGGCATGCAGTCAGAAGGACTCTCTCGCGAAGGGCAACAGCATGATCAAGATCACCCATCTCACCAAGCGCTATGGCGCATTGACGGCGGTGGACGACGTTTCGTTCGAGGTCCGACCGGGCGAAGTGCTCGGCTTCCTGGGCCCGAACGGCGCCGGGAAGTCAACCACCATGAAGATGATTACCGGCTTCGTGGCGCCGACCGCAGGCAGCGTGAGCGTTTGCGGACACGACGTCGAAACCGAACCGCTCGCGGCGAAAGCCTGCATGGGGTACTTGCCCGAGGGCGCGCCCAGCTATGCCGAGATGACCGTTCGCAGCTTTCTGGACTTTATCGCCGACATACGCGGCCTGGGGGGCCAAGGACGTCGCACGCGGCTCGATGATGTGATCGGTCTCTTAGGGCTCGGCAGCGTCCTCGAGCAGGCGATCGAGACCTTGTCCAAAGGCTTCAAGCGCCGCGTCGGTCTGGCGCAAGCGCTTTTGCACGATCCGCAAGTGTTGATCCTCGATGAGCCGACCGACGGCCTCGATCCTAATCAGAAGCACGAAGTGCGGCGCCTCATCAACGCGATGTCGAAAGACAAGATCATCGTCATTTCCACGCACATCCTCGAGGAGGTCGACGCGGTGTGCAATCGCGCGATCATTATCGCCAATGGGCGCTTGCTCGCTGACGACGCGCCTAAGGCGCTTGCCGCGCGCGCGCCGAGCGGCCGACTCGATGATGTGTTCCGCCAGATTACGACTGGCGTCAAGCAGGAGGCAGCCTAATGGACAACGTCCGCGCGATTTTCCGTCGCGAATTCGCCAGCTATTTCGCGACGCCGCTTGCATTCGTGTTCATCGTCATATTCCTGGTGCTCGCGGGCGCCTTCGCCTTTTATCTCGGCGGCTTTTACGAGCGTGGTCAGGCGGACCTAGCCCCGTTCTTCAACTATCACCCCTGGCTGTATCTTTTTTTAATCCCCGCCTTGTCGATGCGGCTTTGGGCGGAAGAGCGCAAGTCAGGAAGCATCGAACTCTTGATGACCTTGCCCGTGACCACTTGGCAGGCGGTCGCAGGCAAATATCTGGCCGCATGGTGTTTTGCCGGATTGGCGCTCGCGCTCACCTTTCCGATGTGGATCACCGTGAACTATCTGGGCGACCCGGACAACGGAGCGATCTTCGCCGCGTATCTGGGCAGCTTTCTCATGGCGGGAGGGTTCCTGGCGATCGGCGCTTGTTTGTCCGCGGCCAGCCGCAATCAGGTCATCGCTTTCATCTTCACGGTGGTGATCTGTTTCGGGTTCCTATTGTCGGGTTTTTCGCTCGTACTCGATCTATTCCAAGGCTGGGCGCCGCAACCTGTACTGGACGCCATCGCCTCTTTGTCTTTCCTCACGCACTTCAGCTCCATCGCCAAGGGCGTGATCGACGTCCGCGACCTGCTGTACTTCGGCGTGCTGATCGCCGCGTGGCTTACAGCGAATGCGATCGTGCTCGACATGAAGAAGGCTGACTGACATGACGACCCATACCGCAATCCCGGCAGCGAAACGCCCCGGTAAGAGAGTCTACGGCGCGAGCGCGCTCATCGCGCTCGCCGTGCTGTTTATCGGCCTCACCATCCTGATCGCGTTCGTTTTCCGAGGAGCGCGCATCGATCTCACCGAGAGCAAGCTGTACTCGATCGCGCCAGGCACTCAGAACATCGTGAGTTCGCTCGAGGAGCCCATCAATCTCTATTTCTTCTTTTCGCAAGAAGCGAGCAGCCAGTCGCCGCCGCTGCGGGCCTATGCACAGCGGGTGCGCGAACTGCTGGAGGAAATGACGCAGCGCTCGAAGGGTAAGCTGCGGCTGTCCGTGATAGATCCGAAGCCGTTCTCGGAAGATGAAGATCGCGCCGCCGAATTCGGCCTTGCGGCGGCTCCGATCGGCGCGACAGGGGAATCGCTGTACTTCGGCCTGGCCGGCACGAATTCCACTGACGGCCGTGAAGTCATCCAATTCTTCCAGCCTGACAAGGAGGAGTTTCTCGAGTATGACGTCGCGAGCCTCATTCACCGCCTGAGCAACCCGAAGCGGCCGGTGGTCGGACTGCTCGCCGGACTTCCGGTCGATGCCTCCTTCGATCAGATGAGCGGACGCATGCAGGAGGGCTGGGCGAGCATCGCGCAGCTGCGCGAACTTGCGGACCTACGCACGCTTTCAACCGACATCCAGAAGATTGAAGACGACGTTGATGCGCTCCTCTTGATCCATCCCAAGGATCTCGCGCCGCAGACGCTGTACGCGATAGATCAGTTCGTGATGCGCGGCGGCAAGCTGCTTGCGTTTCTAGACCCGCAGTCGGAGAACGACCCAGCAGCGGCGCAGATGGGCAATCCTATGGCTCAGCGCTCCTCCTCGCTTGGACCGTTGCTGGACGCCTGGGGCGTCGGCTTTGATCCCACACAGGCGCTTGGCGATCGCGAGCTCGGGCTCACCGTGTCGCTGCGCCAGGGGCAGCCGCCTTCCCAGCACATCGCCATCATCGGTTTCAACCGCGCAAGCATGGACCCGAAAGACGTCGTGACTTCCACGCTCGATTCGATCAACGTGATGACGGCGGGCGTGCTCACGAAGAAAGACAACGCGACCATTACATTCGAGCCTCTGATTCAGTCGAGCACGAATGCAGGGCTGGTTCCCGTCGCGCGACTGGCGTTTCTCGAAGACGCGGGCGCCCTGCTCGATGATTTCAAGCCCACGGGACGGCGCTACACCGTTGCCGCACGTATCTCCGGCAAGCTCAAGTCGGCCTATCCCCAGGGCCGACCGAGCGCCGGGGAAGGCGATGCTCCCGCCATGGGCGCGCATCGCTCCGAATCCACGCAGGATGCGAACCTGATCATCGTCGCCGATACGGACCTGCTTGCAGACCCCCTTTGGGTGCGCGCGCAGAACGTTTTCGGACAGCGCTTCGCGGTCGCCTGGGCGAACAACGGGGATTTCGTCGCAAACTCGGTCGACAATCTCTCCGGGAGCAGCGATCTGATCAGCATTCGAGGCCGTCAGAGCTTCTTCCGTCCCTTCACCCGCGTCGATGCATTGCGGCGGCAGGCGGACGAGCAGCTGCGCGCGAAGGAAAAGGAGCTGGATCAGGAACTGCGGGATACGGAAAAGAAGCTGTCCCAGCTGGAGGCCGGACGCGGCAAGGAAGGCTCGTTCACCGTCTCTCCGGAGCAAGAAGCCGAGCTGCGACGTTTCCAAGAGGAACGCGTTCGCATCCGTAAGGATCTGCGCGAAGTGCGCCGCAGCCTCGATCTAGAGATTGAACGGCTCGGCACGACGCTTAAGGCGCTGAACATCGCCCTGACGCCGACGCTCATCGCGATCGGCGCGATTTTGCTGGCCATCGCCCGCCGGCGCCGATTGCGTGCGGGCCGCGCCGCCGCACGTACTGGTTGAGGACCTAAGCGATGACGCCCCGAACAGTGCTGACCCTGACGATCGCAGCGTTGATTACTACCGGCGCCGGCGTATGGCTCGCGACGCGCCAATCCTCCCCCGCGGGAGGCGAACGAGCGCTTCTGTATCCGCAGCTCCAAGAACAGCTCGATGCAGTGCAGGCTCTTCGCATTTTCAAGGCGGGCGATTCACGCACCGTCGAAATTGCGCGCAAGGACGGGAGCTGGGCCGTGTCCGAGCGGGCGGGATATCCGGCCGACGAAGCAAAGCTTCGCAAATTCCTACGCGGTTTGGCCGAGGCCAGGGTGCTCGAGGAGAAGACGTCGAACGCCAAGAACTACCACAGTCTCGGTGTAGAAGACGTTAAGGAGCCGAACGCAGGCGGCGTACGCGTGGAACTGACCGCAGCGCCCAGTGCCGTCAACCTGATCGTCGGTAAAACCGGCCCAGGCGCTCGCTCGCAGTACGTGCGGCGGGCCGGCGAAGTCCATAGCTGGTTGATCGATGCGAACCTCGACGCGTCCGCCTCGCCCGAAGCGTGGCTACGCAAAGAGATTCTCGACGTTTCAGCGGATCGCATTCAGTCCGCCAGCATCACCGTGAATCAACAGAAGGGCTACACGGCCGCCAAAGCGACCCGAGCTGACGCGAATTTCACGATCGCTGATTTGCCAAGAGGCAGGAAACCGAGTTCACCTTCAGCCGCGAACGGCGTCGCTGCCGCCCTGGCTGGACTCACGCTATCTGACGTGCAGCCCGCGAGCGCGTTCGAGGGCGCAGCCCCTGCTGCACGCGCAACGTTCACGACGTTCGATGGATTGATTGTGCAGCTGCAAGGCTGGAGCCGCGACGACAAACGTTTCCTTGCTGTGCAGACCTCCTACGATCCACAACTGGCCGAGCGCTTCAAAGTCGCAACGACGCCCTCAGAGAAAAGTCCGGACGGACAGGAGGGCCGCAAGGCGAACGCGGCAGAGGACGCCAAGACGACGAATGCACGGGCGGCTGGTTGGGTCTATGAGATCCCCTCGTACAAGTACGAGCAGATCTTCACGCCGCTGGCGAGTCTGCTGTCGAGCTGAGGAATCCGGGCGCGTCCGCGCGGGCTTATGAGCGCGCGCGCTTCGGCAATACGATCACTCGCGTGCCGCTCCAACGGTCGTGCCAGGCACGGCCGTCGCGATCGAACCAGATCCATGCATACGCGGCGATCACCGGCGCGAGCGCCAGGCACGCCGCAAGCACGCGCGCGTTGGGGTCGGGCCACTGGCCCCACGCTAGTTGATGCCCCAGAAAGCTCGGCGCAAGCAGCAGCCCCACCCAGCCGAGCCTCTTCAGACAATCTCGCCAGCCGAGGTTGGCGCCATCCAAGCGTTCAATCCGCAGCCGCCAGGCGAGCATCCCCAGCGTTTGGCCGCGCCTAATCCAGAAGAACGTAAAGAAGCCGACGACGACAACGAGCTGCCACACGCGGTAGAGGTGCGCCAGAGCGCCCACTTCGCTCGGCACGAGTACTTTGCCGTCCAGGAATGGAACGAGCGGCAACGTCGCGACGACGAGCAGGCCGGTGACGATCAAAGCGTCATAGACGATCGCGCCGATGCGCCTCAGCGCGCCCGCCGAGTTCGTAGATCGCTCGCCCGACATCTCAGCGCACCTTCGCCACAGCAATGGTTGTGATCACGGCGAGCACCGCCGTCGGCAGCCATGCGACCGCGATCGGCGGCAGCTCGAATACCTCGCCGCCGCTTTCCAGCATTCTCGCCAGCAGGAAAAAGAACGCGCCGATCATGACGCCCACGACCGTACGCGCGCCTGTACCGGTCGAACGCATCGGCCCGAACGCGAAAGGCACGGCGAGCACCACGATGATCGCCACCGCCGTGGTCCGCGCGATGCGCGCCCAAAACGCCGTCTCGTACAGCCGGGCGTCGAGCCCGTTGGCACGCAGATGTCGAACATAGCTCCATAGATCCCGACCGGGCAGCGACTCCGGGTCGAGCGCGGCGAGCCCCAGGAACTCAGGCGAAAGCCCGGTCCTCAATTCGATTGTAGGCTCCCATCGCGGGGTGACGTGATCCGCCGCAATGAGTGTTTCGCGGTAATCCTCCAAGCGCCAGCGGTTGTCTTCGATGCTGGCATTGCTCGCACGCGCCACGCTGCGCAAACGCTGCTGCGGATCGAATTGGAAAACGAAGACGCCGCCATAGCGATTGTCGGCGGATTGCCGAATCACGGAGATGATCGTATCGCCGTCTTTCGCCCAGGCGCTGCGATTGCCCGCCATGCTGTACTCGCGGAATTTCTGAAACGTCTTCATTTGCCGCGCATACCTCTCCATGGGCGGCGCAGCCAGCTCTCCGAGCGCGCCCGTCAGCAGCGCCAGGATCAACCCTGCACCCGCAGTCCACAGGGCGATTCTGAACGCGGACACGCCCGCGACCCGCACGACGATCAACTCCATCGAACGCGCCAGATTCCCGAGCGCCAGCAACGCGCCGATCAGGGCGCCGATAGGCAACAGATCGAAAGCGGACTTAGGCAGGTTCAGACCCACGAACAGCAGTGCGTCCTCCGCGGTATACGCGCCGATCCCGATGTCATCCTGCTGTGTGATGAACAGATACAAGCCGCTGAGGGCCAGCAGCACGCACATCACGAGCGCGGTGTGCCCAAGAATCGCGCGGACCACATAGCGGGCAAGTACGCTGCTCATACGCGCTCCACAGCTTGCGCCGCGCGCCAGGGCGGACTTTCCCGCGCCAGAAGCGCGAGGGCCACGCTAAGGGCTGCGAGATGGACCCACCACAGCCCAATGAACGCGGGCGCAGCTTCCGTCTCCACCCATGCGCGCGCCGCCACGAGGAGTTGGTAGTACAGGAAGAACGCAAGTATCGCCGCGCCAATGCGCCCGAAACGACCCTGCCTGGGGCGCAGCCTGGCAAGCGGCACAGCAAGCAGCATCAGAATCATCGCAAGCAAAGGGGTCGAGATGCGCCACTGCAGTTCGGCGCTGTCGCGGGCATCCTTCGAACCGAGCAACTCGCGCGTCGATTTGATTTCGGACCGCGTCGGACCATGATTGATTTCACCCAAGCGGATGGGAATGCCGCCTTCGGCGAACTCTATGATGCGGAACTCCCCGCTCCCAGGGACCCCTTCATAGCGCTCTCCATCATAGAGAACGAACGTCTGATCCGCCTGCCCGGCGCCGCGTTGCTCGGCGCGGCGCGCGACCCAGATTTCGAGGTTGTTCTGCTCCCCTGCGCTCTGGCGCCCTGCGAGGGCGACGTCGGACGCTTGCGGCGTTTGCTTCTTCTGCGGCCGATCGATGAACACATGGACGTTGTGCAAGATTCCCTCAGAGTCGACGCTTTCGGCGTAAAAGACGACTCTCCCCCCAGCGAAGGTTCGAAACCGACCGGGCTCGACGGAGCCGAACTGAGCATCGCGTACGGCGTCCGCGCGTATCTGCTTGGCGCGCGCGGTCGCATCCGGAATGGCCCAGAACGACAGCCAAGCGAGCAAAACGAAAATCGCCGCGCCGAGCGCCGCGATGGGGCGGTAAAGCCCGGCAGGTCCGACGCCGCACGACTGAATGGCGGCCATTTCGCTCTCGTGGTAGAGGCGTCCGAGCGCGAGCATGATGGCCAGAAAGAAGCCGATCGGCACCACGACGGACAGATAGCCTGCCGAGGTCAGAGCGATCAGCGCCAGCACCACGCTGCGGGGGAAGTCGTTCGCGGCCGCCTGCGACAAGACCCGCGCCAGCTGGTTCGAAACCAGAATGACCAGCAGCACGCCGCTGACTGCGAGCCATGTGGTCGCGACTTCGCGAAAGATGTACCGATCGAGCGTGCGCAGAATAAACCCTCGGCGGCGTGCGGCGGCGATTGGGGTAGACTACGCCGCTTTCGAACTGCTCCGAACCTGGATGATCCTTGCTTGAGCCTGCGTCGTCGCGCCTGTTCATCGCGCCGACCAAAGAACGTAAGTTAAGCGAGCGGGTCCGCTTTCGTAAACACACGAGCACAGATTTCGATACGAGGAGCCTGCATGGAGTATTTCGTCACTACCGCGTCCGCCGCACGACAACGCACGGATTGCGCCATCGTGGGCGTGTACGATAAGGGCGAACTGTCGACCGCCGCCGCGGAGCTGGACCGCCGTCTCGGGGGGCGCATCGCGCGCCTGGTGAAAAAAGGCGACTTGCGAGGCAAAGCAGGAGACGCAGTGTTGCTCGCCGATCTGGGGGGCGGCCCCTGCGATCGCCTCATCGTCCTTGGGCTCGGCGCCCGCAGCGCGTTCAAACGCAAGCAGTACCGCAAAGCCCTCGCCGCCGCCCTCTCGATCCTCGCCCGCACCGGTGCGCGCAACGCAGTGAGCTACCTGAGCCTCGAGCCGATCGAGGACGCCGACGCCTACGCGCTCGCCCGAACCAGCGTGGAAGCAGCCGCGAACTCGCAATACCGCATCCCACATCACAAGACCGCGGACAAACGCTCGAAACCCGCCTTGACGCGTTTCGGCGTGGCCGCCTCAGGCCGCAGCGAACGCGCCGCAATGGAACGCGGCGTCGCACACGCTGAGGGGATCGTCGCCGGCATGTCGCTGATGCGCGACCTGGCGAATCAGCCGGCCAGCGTCTGCACCCCCAGCTATCTCGCCAAGGCGGCAAGAACGCTGGCGAATGAGCACCGCAGCATTCGCGTACGCACGCTGAATGAGGCGGAATGCCGGCGTCTGGGCATGGGTTCGTTTCTATCCGTGACGAACGGCACGGAACAACCTGCGTTCCTGATCGTACTGGAGTACTACGGCGCGCAGCGCTCGCACCCCCCGACCGCCCTGATCGGCAAAGCCGTGACCTTCGATACAGGCGGCATTTCACTCAAGCCGCCCGCGGGCATGGATGAGATGAAGTTCGACATGAGCGGCGGCGCCAGCGTACTCGGCGCCTTTAAGGCAGTGGCGGAGCTTGCATTGCCGATCAATCTGGTCGGCGTCATCCCCGCCTGCGAGAACATGCCGAGCGGCCGCGCGACCAAGCCCGGCGACATCGTCAAGAGCATGTCGGGCCAGACGATCGAAGTGCTGAACACGGACGCGGAAGGCCGCTTGATTCTGTGCGACGCGATCACCTACGCACGACGCTTCAAACCAGACGTCGTCATCGATATCGCTACCCTCACGGGCGCTTGCGTCGTCGCGCTCGGCAACCACTTGACCGGGCTCTTCAGCAACGATCAGGACCTGGCGGACGCCTTGCTCGAGGCCGGCCGCCGCTCGGACGATCGCGCGTGGCATATGCCCATGGGGGAGGAATACACGGACATGCTGAAGAGCAACTTCGCGGATTTTGCCAACGTGGCCGGACGTGAAGCGGGCGCAATCACGGCCGCCTGCTTCCTCGGCAAGTTCACTGCAGGGCTCAAATGGGCCCATCTGGACATCGCCGGCACCGCCTACCTGACGGGCGCGAACAAGGGCAGCACAGGCCGTCCCGTCCCGCTGCTCCTGGACTATCTGATCAACCAGTAGTCGTGGCGCGGGTCGACTTCCACGTGCTCTCGCAGGACGCGCCCGATGCGCGTCTTCGATACGCGTGCCGCCTGGCCGAGCAAGCCGCGGAGCAAGGCGTTCGCGTGTATTTGCAGACCGGCTCCAGGGACGACGCGCAGCGGCTGGATGAGCTGCTATGGACCTTTAACGACTGCAGCTTCCTGCCTCACGAAACCTACACGGGGGCGCCGGCGTCGCACGCTCAAGTGAAGGTCCTCCTGGGCGAGGAGCCGGCTCCCGCCTCACATTGCGAACTGCTGATCAACCTGACTGACGCCATACCGCCCAATCTCGAACGCTGCGCACGAGTCGTAGAAATCGTGGAGATCAATCCCGAACGCAAACGCAGCGCGCGCGAACGCTACAAACTGTATCGCGATCGCGGCTGCACCCTTGAGTCGCAAAACGTCTGAGGCAGGCCGGCGGCGGGCGCGGCAGCGGATCATCAGAACAAAAAGCAGGCCGCCAGCCGATCTGCCGTCCACCCTGCATTATGCACTCCTGAGGTAGGCGGCATGATCCACGCTCAGGCCCGGCGCGCCCCGAGCGAGCGCCTCGCGCAAGTGTGACGGCAGCGGCGCCTTCGTCAGCGTCTTCGCATCGACATGCACATAGACGGTCTCACTGATTGCGATCAGGGGCTGCTCGCCTGCAAGCCGGAATTCTGTACTAATCGCGAATGACGTATTCCCGATGTGCTTCGTCGCTACAGAGATCTCCAGCACGTCATCGTACCCAGCCGACGCACGCCACTCCGTCGTCTGCTTCACCAACTGATAGTCCAGCTCCGCGCTTTGTAGTTCCTTTTCGTATCCGAGGACCCGCAAGAATTCGGCCGTCGCAAGATCGACGTAGTCGCCGTATCGGGAGTTGAACACCACCTTTTGCGCGTCACACTCGCCATAGCGCACGCGGATGAAATAACGGAACCGGTCGCAAACCATGAACAGCCCTGCCAAGTCCAAAGTCCAATCATACCCACCCTCCGC
>DATAFY010000088.1:0-6589 GCA_036257205.1 Steroidobacter sp.
GCCAGTGTATGGACCGCATGGTCAACCTCCGGGAGAATTCATCTGGACTCTATAGCAGGGGTGACATAAGCACCAAGGACGGCTCGCCAATTTGTTGTCCTAGTTCACATTTCCGAGTGCGGCCGGTAGCCTTGCCGGCCTTCCGCTTGCGGTTGGCGGACAGAATGCCGAACTGCAGCAAAAGCGACTGTCCGGTCAGGGTCGGGCGTTCGTTGTTGCTGCGCTAGCCGAGTCGCCAGTCGTTAGTCATTAGTCGCCGATCATTTCTCTAATGTTTCACCCAGTACCGCTATACATTGGCTTGCGCTACTTCCGCAGCCGCAGTCGCGGTTTCTTCGTCTCTTTCATCAGCTGGGTCTCGATGCTGGGCGTGTGCGTGGGGGTAGCAGCCCTCATCACGATTATCTCAGTGATGAACGGCCTGGAGGGCGAATTGCGCACGCGATTGTTGAGCCTCACCTCCCATGCCACGTTGTCGGCCGATCCGGCGCGGATGCAGGACTGGCAAGCGCTCGCCGCACGGCTGCGTCGAGAGCCTGGGGTCGTCGGGGCAGCTCCGTTCCTGCAGCTGCAGGCGATGCTCGGGCGCGGCGAGGAGCTCAGGCCGGCGACGCTGCGCGGAATCGAGCCGCGGATCGAACCGCAGGTTTCCGAAGTCGCAAGGCGCATGAACGTCGGTCAGCTTACGGAACTGCGCCCTGGCCAGCAGGGCATCGTGCTGGGCGCCGGACTGGCGTATGCGCTCGATGCGCGCGTGGGCGATGAGATCACCGTGCTTGTTCCAACGATGAGCGCGCGGGGCGAAGGCGTGCTCGCAGGCATTGATCTCAAGCCCCGGATCCAGACGTTCATCGTGACCGGAGTGTTCGAAGTCGGCGCTCAGGAGCATGACAACGCGCTCGCTCTGGTTCATTTGCAGGATGCGGCCGCGCTGGCCGGGACGCACGGCGCGCCGGGAGCATTGCGGCTGAAATTTTCGGATATCTTCCAGGCCCCTGCGCGAATCAAGCAAATCGCGGCGTCGTTGGGCGATCACTTTCAGGCAAGCGACTGGTCTATTGAGAACGCGAGCTATTTCCGCGCGATCCGCATCGAGAAAACCATGATGACCCTGATTCTCATGCTCATTGTGGCCGTCGCTGCGTTCAATATCGTCTCGGCTCTGGTCATGGTCGTGAACGAAAAACGCAACGACATCGCGATATTGCGCACCGTGGGCGTCACGCCGCGCGCGGTGATCGCTGTGTTCATGACTCAGGGCGTGATCATCGGCTGGTTCGGCGCGCTGCTCGGTCTTGCGCTGGGGCTCACGCTTGCGCTCAATGTTGATGTGATCGTCCCTTTTCTCGAAAACCTGCTGGGCGTTCGCGTATTCGATCCGACAGTATTCGTCATAACCGAGGTTCCCTCGGAAGTGCGCTGGCCACAGGTGTTCGGCATCACTGTTACGGCGCTGCTGCTCACCGCGCTCGCGACCATTTATCCGGCGATTCGCGGCGCTGCTACAGAGCCGGCGGAGGCCCTTCGATATGAATAGTAGAAGGGCTGGCGAGCATGGGATGGAAGCAAGCGAGAGTTGCTTGTGCGATGCGCGGCGCCGACCGCTGCTGTGCGCTTCGAACGACTCCTCAACTCGTGGTTGTCGCCTGGGACGAGGCGCATGACTGGCTCCTGTGAATTGTTCATCGGCCGGCGCTACCTACGGGCGAGCCGGGGCAATCGTTTCATCTCGTTCATTTCCACGATTTCGATGGTCGGCGTAGCCATCGGAGTCGCCGTGCTCATCGTCGTCTTGTCCGTGATGAACGGTTTCGAGCAGGAGCTGCGCGGGCGCATTCTGAGCCTGACTTCGCACGCCACGATCAGCGGATTCGGCGTCGGACTGGCGAACTGGCGGGAAGCTGCCGACAAGATCGAGCCTCATCCCGGAGTCCTGGCGTCGGCGCCGTATATCGAAGCGCAAGCGTTGCTCATCGCCGACGGCAAAAGCAGCGCCGCGATCGTCACGGGCGTATTGCCCGAAGAGCAGACGAAGGTGGCCTCCATCGCCCAGAAGATGACCAGCGGATCTTTGGTCGATCTCAGGCCAGGCGAGTACGGCATCGTACTCGGAGTGGAGCTCGCTAAGGCTTTGGGCGCAGCGCCTGGTCAACGCGTCGTGCTCGTCACTTCAATGAGAACGACGACGCCTGCCGGCGTCCTGCCCAGAATGCGCGCGTTCAGGGTGATCGGCACCTTCGCCGCGGGCATGTACGAGTTCGACCGGAATCTGGCCTATGTGCACATGGCAGACGCAGCGCGGCTGTATCGCATGGGAGACAGAGTAACCGGTTTGCGCTTAAAGCTCGCCGACATGTTCCAGGCGCCTCGCATTGTGCGCGAACTCGCGTTGTCGCTGGGCGGCGGGTACTACATTGACGATTGGACGCGCCAGCACGCGAATTTCTTTCGCTCGATCCAGCTCACCAAAAGAGTCATGTTCATCATTCTGCTGTTGGTCGTCGGCGTCGCTGCGTTCAACATTGTTTCGACGCTCGTCATGGTGGTGAAGGAGAAGCGGTCCGATATCGCGATCCTGCGGACGCTTGGCGCCTCTCCGCGCAGCATTCTTTCGATCTTCGTGACGCAGGGGGCCGCCATTGGCGCGATCGGCACCACGGCAGGCGTATTGCTGGGCGTTCTGATATCGCTGAACCTCGAGGCGCTGATCCATGCGCTCGAGCGCCTGCTTGGCACGCACTTCATGGATGCGCAGGTCTATTTTATGAGCGATTTACCGGCTAGCGTTCAATGGGACGACGTATTGAAGATCAGTGCGACCGCCCTGGGATTGTGTTTTCTCTCGACGCTGTACCCTTCGTGGCGCGCTGCGCGCACCGAGCCGGCGAAAGCGCTGAGGCATGACTGAGATGAGGCTGAAGGCTCAAGACTGTAGGTTGTAAGCGGAATGAAGAACGCAGATCCAATGCAGCAGACCGCCGGCGCGACGTCTCATGCTCGCGCCGGCGTGGATGCGTCCGCGTCGGCTACAGCTGACAGCACACGGAATACGGCGCCGGGACCGGTGCTCGCCTGCACGGGGCTCGCCAAACACTTCCAACAGGGCGACGCTCGAGTAGAAGTCCTCAAAGGCGTGGATTTAGCCGTGAACGCGGGGGAGCGCATCGCCATTGTGGGCGCTTCGGGATCCGGGAAAACGACCCTGTTGCAGCTGGTCGGCGGGCTGGATTTGCCGACCGCGGGGTCGGTTAGCATAGTGGGGCGGCGGATCAGCGAACTCTCAGACGCGGAGCGAGGGGAATTGCGCAATCGTGCGCTCGGCTTCGTATACCAGTTCCACCACCTCTTGCCGGAGTTCAGCGCGCTCGAGAACGTCGCCATGCCCCTGTTGATTCGGCGCATGCCCGCCGCTCAGGCGCGCGCTCAGGCGCGGGAGGTGCTGGCCAGAGTGGGACTCGCCAGCCGTCTAGATCATCGGCCGGGGCAGCTCTCCGGCGGTGAGCGGCAACGCGCCGCCGTAGCTCGTGCGCTCGTTACGCGGCCGCAGGTCGTGCTTGCGGATGAGCCGACGGGCAATCTCGATGGAGCGAACGCTCGTCAGGTATTCGAGCTGATGCTCGAGCTGAATCGGGAACTCGGCACAGCGCTCGTTGTAGTGACGCATGCCCCGGAGCTTGCTGCGCGCATGCAGCGGACCTTGACCCTGCAGGATGGCAGGCTCATCTAGCCGCCCCGCGGCCCGTTTATTTGTCTGCATCCGCCGATGCTTTGACCGATCCCACGCCCTTGCGCTTGCGGTATTTGAGCACGAGGCTCAGATGCCATAGTCCGCCGAGCAGGGCGTAGCCCGCCACCGCAGTGAGCGCACCGAGCATGAGGCAGCCGAGCAGCAGCGGTTTCCATATCGGTGCGACGGCGGTCATGAACCAGCTCCAGGTCATCTCGAACGCAATCGGTCGCGGCGGCACGCCGAGCAGCCAGCAACCCAGCGCATATGCGGCGAGATACATCGGAGCCGCCGTGAGGGGATTAGAGATCAACGTGCCTGCGACGGCGGCCGGAAGGTTCAGCCGCAGCAGCAGCGCGCACGCCGCGCCCAGCACCAGGTGAATCGGCAGCGGAATGAAACCGACAAACAAACCGACCGCGAATGCTCGGGTCACATTGCGGCGGTTCAGCGTCCAGAAGACCGGGTGCTCGAGGAGCAGCCGGAAAGGGCGCATGAACCAACGCTGTTTCCAGCGATGGCGCTGACGGCTAAGGGGTTTGAAGAAACGTCTCGGCATGAACTCTGCGCGCGAAGCGGGATCCCTCCCGCGAAAACGGGAATTATCTCAGTTCGGCCGATCGCGTTGAACGCATAGAGGACCCCGCGGGGCGAATCTGGGGCGCTATTCTTGCCGGCGTCCGCCTGCGCGCGCGTTCTCGCGCGGGCCGCTGGCGCTTGCGGTCGCAAGGCGCACCGCGCATGGCCGGATGGGCGCTATTGGCGCAAGGCGACCCTCGGCGCAGCGTCTTCGCATCAGGCGCACCCTCATCGGGAGTCGAGAAGCGCCTCGCTGCTACCGCCCCCCGCCAACTGTTAGTATTCAGCCGAACGAGGAGCTGCCCGCACACACTCATGTTCGAAATCGTCAAAGCCGGCGGCGTTATGATGGCGCCGATCATTCTCGCCTCCATCATCACCGCCGCCATCATTCTGGAACGCTTGTGGACGCTGCAGTCGAAGCGCGTGCTGCCGGCGGAACTTACGGACAAAGTCTGGCGCTGGGTAGAACAGCGCCAGATCCAGGAAAAACACATCACAGCCCTTCAGCAGAATTCGCCGCTCGGCAAGATTCTCGCAGCCGGCCTGGCGAACCGAGATCGGGACCGTGCGGTCATGAAGGAGAGCATCGAGGACACCGGTCGGCACGTCGTACATGAACTCGAACGCTTTATCGGTGCGTTGGGCACGATTGCATCGCTGTCCCCGCTCATGGGTCTGCTTGGAACGGTTTTAGGCATGATCCGCACATTTAACGCCATCACGACGGAAGGCATCGGCAATCCCGCCGCGCTTGCGGGCGGCATCGCCGAGGCGCTGATCACGACGGCGGCCGGGTTGACGGTCGCTATACCGGCGGTGATCGGCTACAAGTACCTGCGCGCCAAAGTGGAAGGCCTAGTCGTGCAGATGGAGAAGGAAGCGATCAAGCTCGTGCAGGCGATGGACGATCAGGCCTTGGTTGCGCCGGTCGTGAATCTGCGCGGAGTCGGCTCGTGAATCTGCGTACGCGTCCGCACGAAGAACCGGAGCTGAACCTCACGTCGTTGATCGACGTGGTGCTGCTGCTCCTGATCTTTTTCATGGCCTCGACTACGTTCGTCGATGAATCGCGTATCAAGCTGCAATTGCCGCAGGCCAGCGGGGAGCCTGCGCCCGAGTCGCGAAAGCACCCGATAGAGGTCGCGGTGACGGCCTCCGGCGAGTATCGGGTCAACGGGCAGACCCTGATCAATCGCAATACTGCAACCCTGTCGGCCGCCGTCTCGAAGCTTGCTGGCGAAGCTCGCAACATACCGATCACGATTCGGGCTGATGCGCGCGCGACGCACCAATCCGTAGTGACCGCCATGGATGTACTCGGCCGGCTCGGATTCCGCGCGATCAGCATCGCGACCATGAACGAACAAAGCGCCGCCGCGGATTAGCTTTCAGATGGCGCCTTCCGACCGCGGACCAAGACAGCCGCTGCCGCCGGACGCGTGGCGGACGTATCGTCGCCTGTTGTCCTATTTGCGCCCGCACCGAGCGGTTTTTGGTTTGGGCATGCTCGGCGCAATCGTGTTCTCCGCGAGCATGGTGGGGTTTACGGGTTTTGCGAAGCTTTTCGGGGACGGCACCTTCGAGCAGAGCGATCCCCGTACGATCGTTTGGTTGCCGCTCGCGCTGATCGGCCTCTTTCTAGTGCGCGGCCTCGGCGATTTCACGCAGACATACTGCATGGGCTATGTCGGGCGGCATATCGTCAAGCGCCTGCGCGGGGAGCTATTCATGCGTCTGCTGGAGCTTCCGATCGGCTATTACGACCGTCATTCGACCAACGTGCTGCTCTCGCGCCTGACGTACAACACTGAGCAGATCGGACAGGCCTCGACCGATTCGGTGATCGTTACGTTGCGTGAAGGACTCACCATCGTCGGTTCGATAGCGGCGCTGTTCTGGTTCAACCCGCGACTCGCTTTGATCTCTCTCGCCATGGGCCCGCTCGTCGCTTGGCTGGTGACGATCATCAATCGAAAATTTCGTCGCTACAGCCGGCGGATCCAGGACTCGATGGGCGACATCACTCGCGTGGCGAAGGAAACGCTGGACGCGCCGCGCGTGATCAAGGTGTACAACGCCGAGCGCTATCAGAACGCTCAATTCGACGCGGTCAACGAGCACAATCGCCGCTCGTTCATGAGACTTGTCCTGACCAAGGGTCTGTCGAACCCCGTCGTGCAGATGGTGACTGCAATCGGTTCCGCCGTCGTGCTGTCGATCGCCATCTCGGATGCGATCAGCGATCGGATGAGCATGGGCGACCTGCTCGCGTTTTTGACG